>NZ_JBPOEU010000038.1:0-21399 GCF_051251695.1 Maritalea sp.
CCTTCGTCGCTTGTGCAGACAGGGGACTCCCCTAGCCTTGCACTTGCCCACCCCGGACTTCGTCAGTCGGCCAGAGGTCTTAGCAGCGGCATTCGCCGCTCTTACGCTTCTCTAGCAAATTTGCTAAACAACAATTGCAAGCATTGGAATCTGTGTATGCCAGAATCTGGTTAACAAGCTAGTCAAGATAGCGTGTGCATCTTTTAGGTAGGGCGGATCCGCCCTACCCTCTTTCTCTGTGGGTAAGGCTGACTCGTTGATAACTTATAGTAATCCGGATTACCGTTGCCGCCGGCATTGTACTTTGGTAGTTTTTCGATCAACCCCTTTCGCCCCAACCATTTGAGTCGAGCTTTGAGCGTTGGCTTTGAATCAGAGACGTGTTCCAGCAATTGTGTAGTCGTGATATACGGCGATTGCCTTATTAGCTCGTACACTTTTAGCAATCCCACGTTGATCGGGGTTTCGCGTTTTACGATAGGCAACTCCATCCATTCATCAAGCCAGAGTTTGTACGCTGTCAACGAGCACCGGTTCTTTAGACCAGCGTTGACTTGTTTGCCCAGCTCGGTTACACGATATTTTGCAGGAGTGTGGTAGTGAGCCTTTGCTAGTGGCTCTATTAGGCTCTTTCTGCACAGGTACGATATCCTGGCATCGACTGTAGGTTTGTCGTGAGTCTCGCGCTCGAGTAGTTTAAATCGGTCCAACCCATTTGGGGCGCCTGCGAGTTCAGCTAACATTCTGAGCTGACCTACGTTGATAGGCTGTTCACGTTGTTTGGTCGGCAAACCAAGAGCAAAGTCGAGGCCTTTGATATAGCTCCGTTTCATGCTTGAGCTATTCGGACATCTGTGATTCGTATACCCGGTAATTCAAAGAGCGGACGCCTTATCGCTTCCCTTCCCATGTACTGCTTTTAACGTTTAGAATTTTCGCGTGCGCTTGTCTCGCTCTCAGGTAGCTATCTCTACCGTTTGCTGCTATGACATGCGACACAAATCCATTGGATGGATACAGACTGAACTCTATGTCTACCATAGCGCCCCTTTCACGTATTACTCTTGCCTGGATATCACTTTTCTCGTCGTAGGTTACAACGCCGACTTCCTTCAATTCTGCTAAGGCTTTGTAAAATGCTTTCGATCTATCGTAAGGGCGTTTCGCTGCGCATACGCCTGCGGCCGCAGCAATAGATGCTTTCACTTTGTGTGGCACATCCATGCCAAGATTTCTTTGCGTGCTCATTCTCAGCAACAGCCAGCGCGACAATGAGCTTCGCAACTTCATCCATTGTTCAAACGGAAATTGGCGATAGCTACGATCTCTTATGGCGGTGCTTACGATCGTGTTGAATCTGACAACGAAGTAAGAATTCGTGTCTTGAGGTTCTGTTAGGGAGGCAAAGATTGACTCCTTGTGACTTGCTCCTTGGTCGTTAAAGATCTCGAGTTTTGTACCGCTCAGAACCCTGAGTGACTGTATTACATCTGCATGGCTTGCACCTGCCCCGCTATCCGCCAAAATTCTGCGTATCTCACGGATGCGAAATCTGACCAGCGCGCCATATTCGTCATCTATCCGTTCGAAGCCACCTCTATCCCTATCTAAAAATAGTTTGATTAGTACACGTTCAATCTTTTCATCAAAGAATGTCGGGAAATGCTCCTTCCATTTCAGTGTTTTGGGGTCCTGTAGCCTAGCCGGGTGCATGACCATCTTGCTCTGAGCAGTTATCACTTCGTCTATCGGGAATTCCTTTTCAACGGTCTCCATGAAACCTTCTTCACTACGAAGGTTCGCCTGCTCGTGACCATGAATGCAATATTTTGGAATAGATTCCCAGAACAGAAACAGGTTCGAAAACACATCGGCGCGCTTTGGGTCAATCGGCTGGAAAGTACGCAAAGGCTCCAGAGCGTTCGACTCATCGGCAAGGCTCCCCCCTTCCGAAAAAAGCAATTCACTTTGTCTGAACAGCTGTTCTCGCATTTCGGTCCGAGATTTCATTGATGTCCTATTCCTGTGTAGTGCATCTCTATATGCACAGCCATGTTACGCGTAGCCACCAAAAGCGTTATGAGTAGAATGCTAGGATTCTATGGTTCTAGTTTTCTACACCTTGCCGTATCGATCTTGCAGCATCTCTGCTGCTTCACTGAGGAGTTCTGGAATTTTGTTTCCAGTTTTTACCGCCAGTATTGCGAAGATATCGGCAGTCTCTTTCGGTATCCGCTTGTTGAATTGAGTCTTGGTGGTATCAGCTGTTTTTGAAAACTTGGTGTTTTTCGACGCTCTGCTCTTTGCGGACACAGAACTCTTATTAGTGTCGCTATCTTCGGTGGCTGCTTTTTCCGTATTGCCCTTGGAGACAGCTGAAGATCGCTTCTGCAGAGCCGGTGGAAGTGTGGGTACTGCTGCTTCGTCTAGTGAGTTGCGCATGCTGTTTCTCGTGTTGGTTCAATTGTTGTGTGCACTTGCGGTTCTTCGATGTCGGGAATTTTGGGGATGATAATATTAGCTATCTCAACTGCCAATGGAATTATCCGTTCCCTGACGGTCCGGTGAGGCACTTCGCTAGCTGACTGTCCATTGTTGCTCGCGTGCCGGATTGATGCTCTTTCGGGCATCAGGTTCTTGAGAACATTCATACCCGCTCTCTTTAGGTAGCTCCTGGCCGAGGCTTCTTCCGTGTCCGACCCGTCTGCTTTACAGAAGATGAATTTGATTTTTTCAGGATCGATGCCCGCAACTTCTAAATGTTGCGCTGTTTCGACTTGCGGTTGCAAGTCATCGAGGCTGTAGCTCGTGGGGATGACAACCAGGTCTGCATACTCTGCCATCTGTAAGCCCCGCTTTTCTGCAAAGGCAGGTCCATCCAAAATCATTAGCTCGTATCGCTCTGCATCCTGAACGGCCCTACTGACCGTTGCATACTTCTCTACCGGAACTTCCGGTTTTATAGCGTTCTGGTCGCGTCGCGCTTTCCAGTTAGTTGACGATCCTTGTCCAGTGTCGAGGTCTGCGATTTTCACGGACCAACCTGACTTGGCAAACTCAACTGCTAAAAAACGCGATAGCGCTGATTTTCCTACCCCGCCCTTCTGAGAAACCACTGCGATAATCATAAGGTTCTCCCTAGCATTCTATAAACCTAGCAATCTAATATTTTAGGAATATAGATTGCCGCGTAGTGGTTGGAGTTTAGTAGACAATCATTAGAATGCTGAGAATATAGCAATCTACCTTCATAGCCTTCTGTACTCCTTACATGCTAGCTTTCTGTATTGCTACAGTACTAGCTTCCTAACTCTCTGCATTCCTTACATGCTAGCTTTCTGTATTGCTACAGCACTAGCTTCCTAGGTCTCTGCATTCCATACATGCTAGCTTTCTGCACTGCTACAGCGCAAGCATCCTAGGTTTCTGCATTCCTTAGATGCTAGCTTTCTGCACTGCTACAGCGCCAGCATCCTAGGTTTCTGTATTCCTTAGATGCTAGCTTTCTGCACTGCTACAGCGCCAGCATCCTAGGTTTCTGCATTCCTTAGATACTAAGTTATTACATTCCTACACTGGTAGCAGCCTGCATATTGCACTTTCTGCATTCCTATGATCCTGCAGAGCTAGTAGCCTGCACATCTGTATTCCTAGATCTCTATGTATCATATATGGTAGATATTAACACATTATGATTCATATGAATCTATATTCCTAGGTATTGCTAATTGTTAATTTGCTAGGAATTACAAGATTTCTTGCGTTGCTTCGTCGCCGTATCAATCGGGCTGATAGGGAACACTACTGCTCATCCTTGAAATTCAAATTCACCTGGTGAACAGGTTCCGCAAGTCATCGGAAAGGGCAGGGCGGTGCATCAAATTGCCAAACCAGCACAATACAAGAAAGAATCAATGACTTACGTTCGATTTTGGGAGCTGATATCGGAATGACATATAAGGTGTCATTTCGAGAGTCGGAAATGCTTGTGAATGACACTTACAGCCTAAATACGAGGAGGGAGATGGGCTCCAATCAATGGCTTAGAGCTGAATATCTGGGAGATGGGCTCCCAATGAGGCTTTAAGGCGGGAGATGGGCTCCCATTGTTGTGGGTAAGGGGGGAGATGGGCTCCCATTGTTGTGGGTAAAGAGGGAGATGGACTCCAAGCTTGGGAGATGGACTCCCAGAATCCGGGAGTTGGGCTCCCAATCCAGATTTTTTATAAAAATCTGAGCAGGCCTAGAGGGAGGTGGACTCCCAAATGCGGGAGATGAGCACCCAAGCTAGGGAGATGGGCTCCCAGATTTGGAGGAGGAGGGAGATGGGCTCCCATCACGGTGGATAAAATGGGAGATGGGCTCCCCGAACTCGCAATATATAGCACCGGCGGGAGATGGGCTCCCGTAATCTGCCGTAAATATATGGTTTAATTGGATTTATTTCCTTTCCCTTTTTCCTTCTAGTCTCCTTCTCTCCTTGGCAGAAATCGGCGCTAAAGCGCTCCTACCCTCCGTTCGCAAGCTCACTCCGCCCGACGCAAGCGTCGCCTGAAAATGTCCTACGGACGTGTTTATGGCACTTCGTGCCGTCACCAAAAGACTGTGTGTGCCGTTTGTTCATCAATGTCCGGGTATTGGCTTTATATGTGCTCCGTGCGCTCTAATGCGGCGGATTCGCCGCGAGAGAATCATTTTTGATACTGGATGAGAGTGTGAACTAGTCCCTCAAGCCTCTCAGATGCTCTCTGCTGCCTCTAAAGCTAACAGGCAATATCATGGCATAGGGGTCAAGTTCTAAGCCTCTTAAAAACGCTTACAGCGATTCGGATAGGGGTTGAGTTCACGCGAATTCCAAATGCGAGATTCGCTGCAAGGACTGAACCTGTTTCTGGTGAGTCTCAACAGATCTGGATAAAGCAGATCAATCTTGTAACCAATCTCCAAGGTTTCTAATACCACGCAACGGTTCTTTCTGCAGAAAACAACTCATCCGGAAGCGAGCGCTTTTCAGTGAAAGAACACAATCGTTTTGACAGTGACCAGGCAAACTTATTCCACGAAAAATTCGACACATATTTCTTTAAAATTCCAAAGATCACTTCTCAGTAAAGACAAGCAAAAGTAGTCCCAACTGATATATGGAATAAGGAAAATAACTGCCTATCTGCACCCAAGAGTATCGTCTTTTTTTTCGGATCTTCTACTATCTTCGAGTTCGTTTTATGGGGCATGAAAAATGATCTCGCATCGAAGATACTCTTGTTTGATGCAACCTTTGGCCGTATCGAAAAGACGAGAACAGCATGCTTAACGTGAGATCTCTAACGATAGAACCTATCGACACATAGATAGCTAGCACATTTGGAGATACCTGGTTGTCTAGAATCTTGCAAACTTACGGAATTTTCAAAGAGGTGAGTGATCATCATTATGAGTGATGTTTGCAAAGTACCTAATAGATCATTCATCACTCGTATCTAACTCTTGCTTGAGCACCAATCTAGCAACGCACCGAGGACCACAGACCTTGAATAAGTGTGTAACTCGTACTTCACCATCAATCCACCAATGCTGATTTTTCTATGGTTCAGCTCTCTCCAATCATCTTCACTAAGGTTTTCCTTTTTTGGCGCATTCTGTTTTTCTTTTTCTATCAATTTAAGGGTGTTTTCGCCATGAATTCTGTACCCATCTAAATCGTTCTTTTCCTTCAACGTGGAACTAATTGTGGAGCACAAATTTTCCAGATCTTCTTCAGAAATGGTCTCCCACTTCATGAGAAAAATTAGTCCACCTAATCTTAGCTTCCTTCGAGCGTCTGATCGTCTTTCGGCATTTGCTTTTGTTTTCAAGCGAGCCAACTTAAGTTCTTCGCGATGCAATTTCTGCTGCAAAATATGCAGTTTTTTCGCATAAAGGCTCAGATTCGACATGGTCGATATCACCGATCATCCGTTGCTATCTGAAGACATCTCTACTGTGCTTCAACGACTCCACCTTCACTGTAGTCATTCTGTTGACTATCCGAAGTTGCGTGCGCATCCTTTTCACTGATTTGCGGCGATCGAGCCGCTTTGGTCAATTGCTTTATCGCCTCGATCAAGCTTTCATCGGAAATTTCAACATCAAAGTAGCCATGCTTTTCGGCTATCCGTATAAAACGTTTGGTCTGCTCGTCTCTTGCCTTTTGCTTTAAATCGGCAATTTTCTTTCTTGCCTGAGCTGCAAGTTTTTCCTGCTTTTCGATCTTCTCAGCTAACGTCAATGCCATCTTAGTCTCCAACTACGTAGCGATGGGTGATGATCTCACAGATCCCAGGCCGATGTCGAGCGAAGCGAGATATTGGCAAGGGCGCAATATACATTGAGCCATGCTCAATGTTGCGGTCGCTCTGCGACTGAGGTATTCTGAGGCCTATGGCCCTTGAATTTGCTCGATCTCATGTCATCTCTCGTTCCGACGGTCGCACGGCGGTAAAGGCTGCTGCCTACCGTTCTGGCGAAGCTCTTATGGATGATCGAGTAGGACGGATAGCGAACTACTCGCACCGAGCAAACGAGGTAGGTCATAGCGAAGTGTTGCTTCCGCCAGGTGCAGACATTTCAATGAAAGATCGTGTGACTCTTTGGGAAGCTGTTGAAGCACGTGAAGATCAACATAATCGACGTGCTAGCGCTCAACTTGCTATAGATCACATCATTGCTCTACCGATCGAATTAACCAAAGAACAACATCTGGAAATGGCGAGAGGTTTCGCTAAAGAGCAATTTGTCTCAAAAGGTCTAGTTGTTGATTTGGCTATTCACTATCACTCGGAAGGGAATCCCCATGCTCACTTGTTGACTACAACACGAACGCTACAAGGTGTTGAATTTGGCGGGAAATTGAGAGACTTGGCGGGGAAATTCTACGGTGGTCAGAAAATTCCTCAGAACGAGCAGATCAGACATCGATGGGCGGATTTCCAGAATCAATATTTCCGTGAACATCAAATTGATGCTCACGTCCGTAACAACGATGGGGAGTTTGTTTCACAGGTTCATCTCGGGCCAGTTCACGCGATAAGCGGAAGGGGAGTAGAGACTGCAATTCAAGAAAAAAACGCAGCAAGAATTTCGGCTAGAGATGAGGCCATTCTCAATCATCCGGAAATCATTATCGAACGTGTATCCGATCGAAAGAGCTTGTTTACTAGTCACGATTTGTATAGAGAGATGTCGTCTCTGATATCTAGCACAGAGGTCTTTTCGAGGGTAAAAGCAGCGATAGATTCGCACGACAGCCTGATCAAAATATCCTTGAAGGATCGACCCTTTTTGACTACTCAAAAAGTTTTGGATTCAGAGTTAAACATTAGACTTCTTGGCGATCGTCTGGGACGTGATTCTACAAAATTTGCCGTTTCGTCATCGGACGTTGAGCGAGCTCTTTCTCGTTACGACTTCTTGTCAGAAGAACAACGTGATGCGGCTAAACATCTCACCAAAGGTAATCGAATTTCCTTGGTAGTAGGCTTAGCTGGGGCGGGAAAATCAACGATGTTGCGGGCAGTAAAGGAGGCGTACCAAGATACCGGACATAGCGTGAGTGGTCTCACCCTGGCAGGCAAGGCTTCTGAGGAATTGCAAATTTCCGCAGGTATTGAATCTCGAACTATCGCGAGTTGGTTGCTCGGTGTTAAGCAAGGTAGAGTTGAGGTTAATGAGGGAGATGTACTGGTCATGGATGAGGCCGGAATGAACAACAACAAAACCACTGAGCAGGTTCTTGAAATTGTCAACAGAGCTGGCGCAAAGATCATCATGGTGGGCGATGCTGAGCAGCTACAGCCGATACAAGCGGGGAGTCCATTTAGGGATTTAACCGTACAGCAAGGTTTTGCTGAAATCGGAACAATACGTCGCCAATCAGAATCGTGGCAAAGAGATGCAACGAAGGCTTTGTCAGAAGGGCGAGGTAAGGATGCATTGGCAGCGTACGAAGAGCATGGTCATGTTCATTCTTTCGGTGCTGTCTCTGATGCCAAGGAAAGATTGGTTCAAGACTTCTTGGCTGATAGTTCTGACGCACGAATTGTTCTTGCACACCGGAATAAGGATGTGCGTGACCTCAATACTCAGATAAGGCAAGAGCTCGTAGAGCAGGGCAAAGTGGATCCTGGTCAGGTGTTTCGTTCGCCTCGCCTCGGAGAATCAGATGTTCTTTCGTGGCCATTCGACTTGAGAAGTGGTGACGCAATACGGTTTGGTCGTGATGATAAACCCAGAGGAATCGAGGCAGGCGGCAAGGGCACTTATATAGGGTATGAAAACGGTCGTCATCATGTGCGGCTTGAGAGCGGCAAAGAGTACAAACTGTCACCAGAGGACTATGGCGATGTACAGCATGCAACTTCTGAAAAGAGCCCAGAGCTAGTAGTTGGAAGGGGCGATAGAGTGCTCTTTACAAAGAACGACAAGGCTCTAGGTGTCAAGAACGGAACACTTGGAACGGTGTTGTCAAACGAGAAAGGAACACTCTCGGTGTCGATAGACAATAAGGACGAGCCGATAACTTTCTCTTACGATGACTATTCAGACGTAGCGCTCGGTTACGCAGCAACAGTCCACAAGTCCCAAGGAATGACGGTCGATCGTACATTTGTTCTTGGGACAGGCACTATGAACAAGCATCTCGGGTACGTTGGTATGTCCCGGCATAGGGATATCTTGGATGTCTACGTGGCCAATGACACGCTCCGCGGAAAATCATTCGCTGACATTATCAGTCAAGCTGATAGGCAAGAGACAGTTCTTGACCTGGCAGAACGTCACGGACTGGAGCTGAATCCGGAGTACGTCGACCCCATGAGGTTCATGAAACAATTTGGCGATAGGGAGGATCTCGCTGTGGAACAACAAAATGTGAGTTCACATAACGTGCCGATACCGAAGGCACCTTCACTGCAAGAGGCCACGGAGGCGATTCAGGCGCAGCGTGATCTGGACAATATGACCAGAAAAATTCTGGATAAGATGGAAGCGCAGCACAAATCTTCGTTGGTTCCGCTGGCAGCTAAGGTCAACGAGGCTCGAAAAACGCTCGAAGAACAAGCATCTCAAAAGCCGAAAGCGGGCTTTTTTACGTCAAAGAAACTTGTTGAAAGCTGGGAGAAAGAACGGAGGCAGCTGGAAATCGTCCAGGCGAATGCAAATCGCGCATACGCTCGAGTTGTCGATGACTACAGTAGTCGCTCGAATCACAGGCAGTGGGAAGCAGAGAAACAGGCGGGCAAGGAGTTGCCAAAGCAGGCTGAATTGATAGCAAGGCATGAGTCTCGGGAGCATGCGCGTGTTCTCGTGGAAAAATGGAAAACTCTGGAAAGAGACTTGATGAATGCTTCCGACGGTCATCGACAGAGCGGATCAGTGGGAGATATACGACAAGCGTTGGCAAAAGTTTTTCAAGACATCGACCAATCAAAGATGGTCCGATCAACAATGAACCCGGAGCAGGTTCGTGCGTTTGGCATTGCCAAGGCCTCTAACGCCAAAGAAATCGCGAATAGCAAGACAAGGGATAGGGGGTTTGAGCACTAGTGTTCCGGCACTTGTTAGGACTCCTCAAGAGAACCTTCATTCGGTAAGGGGAACAACATTGCAAGGTCTGTTGAAATTTTCCGACTCTAGGTTTTGACAAAATCATTACTATACAAATGTAAAGTAATTTGATAGGGTGACGATATACTAAGGGGAGTGTCTTATGAGTTCGATCGACGTAGATTTGTTAAAAATTATTTGTGTCAAAGTTGGGTTGGCGCCGTAACGGTTGTGAAAGACACTGATAGAGCGATACAAATCAACTGGGAACACTGGAAATCTTTTAGAGAGCAGCAACCTGGGAAATCCGCCTATCTTCTCGCGCCAGAAATGGACATTCTTGTTCTTGATAGAACATCGTTGGAGAGGCAGTTTCTTTTTGAAACCCTGTGGCGAACAGGAGGAAAAATTAGTGAGGTGCTGGCTTTACGTCCGGATGACTTCCAATTAGCAAGTGGACAAGAGATGGTCTACTTCGGCGGCAAGGCAAGCGGTCGGGGAGTTGAGTTGGTACAGGAAAGTTACATCGGGCTGGTAGAGAGATTCATTCATCAGCACGAAGGCGGTACGGGCGACTTGTTGCTCACTGTTTCGAGACAAACCGCTAGTAATTGGTTGGCGAGAAGGCTGGAGGTGTTGAGAGGAGCGGATAGCGGGGCGTTTCCCAGCATCACAGTAAGCTTCAACACATTTAGGAACAGCTTTGCTTTCCACGCGCTGCTGAATGCGGTGCCGTTGGAAACACTACAACGATGGCTTGGGCATAACCAAGCGCAGATGACACGCCGCTATATGAAATTGCTCGGGCATGACAGCCGGCAACAGATGCAGAGGATGTTCAGCTGAAAGAATGGCCGAAAATTGGTTTGTGGGTTAACTCACCGAAGCAAAAAACGTTTCGTTGTTTCGCAGGGCAGGATTTGCTAGGGGATTGGATGATCGTGAGCTATTGGAGTTCGTTGAGTAGTTCGAAAGGGCACCGGTTAACCACTGTCTACGAATCCGCTGAAGCGGTCAGAGAGGCGCTATCGGAGACGGCGGACAAGAGGTGCAGGGAAGGTTTCGAAGTTCGCGTGCATCCTGAAATCGTCGAATGAAATATGTCGGTTTGTACTGAGAGTGAAGAACATATACGAAAAGAAAGAATGCAGACAACTGGAGTATCGAGATGAGAGAGATGAGAAGGGCGATCGCCCAGGCACGATTTCAACGAGGACCGAGCGTATGGCTGGTGTTCGAGTTCATAGTCGCGTCCGTTTTTGTTTGGCTAGTGACAGATTCAGCCACTATCGCAGTTGCCGTGCTTTTTGCTTTGGTTGTCAGCTGCGTCATTCCTTATCTCTCGTTTCTTGTGGTCATTTGTTTTTCCGTTCTTTGGAGTCTAGTTTTCATCGAGCTTGGGTTGGAGGTCGGTGGCCTACCAGGTGCGATTGTTATCGGCGGGTTTGGTGCATTGATGTCCTTTGGACTGCACTTCGCAGGTCTCGCCGGATTTCAGGACTCGGTTGTCTAGAGTTCGCGTACTAGGGATATATCTGATGGAGCGTATACCTCAAGAAGTGATAGAAAGCCTACTGGCGGGTACGGATCTTGTGAAATTGATTTCCAGGTCTGTACCGCTTAAACCTACAGATAACGAGCAACACATAGGCGTATGTCCGTTTCATCGAGGAAGTGAAAGCTCCCTTCATGTAGATGCCATCGGAGCAAGATTCGAATGCTCGAGCTGCCGCTTCTCTGGTAGTGCTGTAGGGTGGTTGATGTTCTATGATGGAATGCCGTTCCAAGCCGCTATCAATCATTTGGGTGATTTAGCCGGGATAGATGTCGGGCGCTATGTCTCAAGTGAAGAGCTGCAGAATGCACTCAGAAAACAATCTGAATTGTTGGGTCGTGTTGCTGACTACTACCATCAGCAGTTGAATGACACCATCGCGCAACGATATCTATCAGAGCAGTCCATGGACGCTGATACTGTAGATGAGTTCAGGATAGGGTTTGCCAGGCATGACAAGGACGCAGCTGATCTTCTCAAGGCATTTCCAGGGCAGGGAAGGGCGTTGTGGTTAGCCGGTGTTCTAATTCGTCGGCAAGACAAAAGCTACTATCCACGGTTTCAAAACCGAGTAATGTTTCCGATCCATTCGCATAGCGGCGATGTTGTCGGCTTTGGCGGTCGGTCAATCAATGGCTACCTACCAAAATATCTGAATTCTTCTTCTTCGATTTTGTTCAACAAATCGAACGTTGTGTACTCAAGTCCTCAACTTTTCAGCGAAAGCGGAGGTGATGATCCTGTGCTCATCGTTGAAGGGTACACCGATGTCACTTCAGTACATCAGGAGTTGAAGGTCAAGGTTGTGGGCACGATGGGCACAGCACTTACTGCCGAACATGTTTCCTATGCTCTAGAGATTTCCAAGAATGTTGTATTGTGCTTCGACGGTGATAGAGCCGGTCGAGATGCTGCTTTGAAAGCACTATCTCGTTTGTTCAACGCCGATGCGATGGAGGGCGAGATTTCTATCATCGTGCTTCCCGAAAAGCATGATCCCGATAGCTTCATCAGAGCCCATGGAGCGGATGCGTTCAGAGAGTTGTTTGCGAGTGCGGTCTCAGCGATAGACTACTTTGTAGATTCACTTAGTGATGGGCTTGATCTAACCTATATTGGGGATTGTGCAAGATTGGCCTCCATCGCTAAGCCAATAATATCTGCAATGAAGCAGGGGTCGCTAAGGGATCAGCTGGCGAAATCGATCGACGAACTAGTCGGAGTTCCTTTGGAGTACGACAATGTTGCAGTCTGATACTTCGGGTAAAAATAGTATGTCTCCATTTGAATCTATATACTTCATGCCTGTAACAATAGGCGTTATTTTGACTGTCATAGGGACTTTGGTTTGCGTATTTAATCGCCCGTGGCAGATTGGATTTCTTAGATTGCCTGTAACCGGGTTGTTGTTATCCTTCTCTCCTGCATTTAACAATCCTGTGTATATGCTCATCACTGCAATCATGTTTGTGTGGCTTATTGTTAGCCTGTTTAAAGCTGTAAACACCGTCGAATAGTGGGAGGATGGACCGGGTGTTGCAGGTCATCTTGTCATTCTCCTAAACCTGAGCACTGGCTAACTATCGTAGCTTTTACCTGCTATTTCCAACACTGTCCTGACCTCCTTCTCAGTGACATCCTGATAGATGGTCGTGGTTGCAGCCGACTTGTGCCCCAGGACTTTCTGAACAGTTTTTAAATGCTCGCCTTGATCGTGCAGTAAGTTTGTTGCCAGTGTGCGGCGTCCAGAATGACTACTGGCACGATCAATACCAGACCATTCACGCAGCATCGTGGCCATATGATCCTGCAACGTATTCGGGCTGTAGAATCCGCCTTTCTGTGACAGTAGCAGCGGGTCATTGGGCTTCAGAGGCTTCTTGAGCGACATACGCTCATCAAGATACCGTGAAATCGCCTCCAACAGCGCAGAGTCTGCCAGTGGAAGCTCTCGTGTCAGGCCACCGGGCTTCTTGACGGGGGGATAGTAGTCAGCAGCAGTAAGCGTTTTGCGTCGCATGGCATCTTTGGCAATCTGCGCGACTACGCGATCAAATTCAGCCACGGTAAAGCGTACGCTGGTGCGTTCATTGGTCTTATTGCCGATGGCTGCCATCGCTCGAGCACCTTTGGTGAAGCTCTTGGGCAGCACCAGAACATCCTTGATCTTGTAGCCACGCGCAAATTCATCGCTCAACGCAGCCACTTCGCGAATCCGCAATAGCGACATTTCCTGGGCGCGTAGCCCCAGCTTGAAGCTGATCTGTATGATCAGGGCATTCTTGGCAGGGTAACGGTGGTGTTCGATCTCATCGAGTACGGCACTGAGCTCGTCATTGGACAGCACCTTGGCTTGACCGTTTTTGGCCATCGTTTACCATCAATCTATGGGTATAAACACCAGTATAGACACGACAGGGTAGATGTCCAGAAAATCCGTACTAATGGGATTTTAACGGATTTAGGTAGTTTTACCTAAATTTTCGCTTAGCTATGAAGTACAGCAATAAAGCAGCTGAGATAGGAATTACCGCCGAAAATAGGTACTTGGAAGCCGAATCAGACGGATCTTTTGGTAGTTCGTTAACAGGCAACCAATTGCTGATCCATCCAGTACTCCCGATATATGCAGCCATCAATAGACAGTAGGAGCCAAAGGCAGCGCATACAGCTACAATGCACATAGTGATTGGGTAAATCCATCGAGGGTCAATATTCATTTCTATTGCATTCCGTTGGGTTTCTGATTACCAATATTTTGACCGCTTAGCGCTACGTCGTTTTGGTGCCGGCATTACCATTCCATCAGGAACAACGACGCCTGTAGACGGACAGTTCGCTGAAGCATGGCTGTTGAGCGGATTTGTTCCAGGGTCAACTACCTGAGCCACCAGTGATAGTCGCACTGTTCGGCCGTTGATGATGCGTTCACCAATCACATGAGTGGTTTTCTCGCTCCCACTCTCCACACCTCGAAAAAGCCCGGGTATGTGTGCTGCCACCGATTCAAGCCATTTCCATTGTTTTGGGCTCATTTGCGCGCCTCCAATGAGTGAGAATTTTCGAAAAACTCCATTTTTCCGTGGAACATCAGCGAAATGAAGCACCTAACTCATTGATTTGGCGTTTCTTTACAGACCGGTTATTCACTATATCTATTTGATATGTATGTGAAAATGAGGGTTATCCACAGATTTGTGTTCCACGGCATGGAATTAGAATCGTCATATTCTATCCCTATTGCCCGAATTCGAATCGTTGATGCTATGCAAACACAACCTATCAAGACGAAGTGTGTGGAGATACAAAGCCAGAAGAGAGATCCAGTCTTATCCATCGCGTTGGCCGCAGTAGTTGTCGTATTGGCGCTAATTCAGGCGATGAGATACATGATAGACGCGCCAATAGTATCCCTTGCACTTCTGGTCCTGCTGAGCCTTCTGCTGTTGCTCTTTACAGCTTGGGTAGTAACCCAGGTGGTGAGAAGCAGATGCAAGTAACAAGATGTGGGTTGCTTGTCTGGTAAGGAGTTCTTGCGGAAATACCGTCTACTTCCTTCCCCTTACACACTGTTTAGGGTGCATCTTAGGTTTCTCTGCGAGTACCGGATTTATTACGGTTATAATTTTGATTCCTTCATTACATAACCACCCGAGTGTGAAATTGCATGACCACCAATTACTCCAGTATGAATCTCGATAGGCTCAAAAAAGAAAAAATCAAGATAGAAAAAGCTATTGCTAATAGGGAGGCAAAGGCAAAGGGCGAAGTGTTGGCGAAACTTGTTGCAATGGCACAAGATTCAGGCATTGACCTGTCAGAACTGGCAGGCAAACAATCTCGGAAGACTCGTACTTCCGCCAAAGCCGTGCCCGAAAAGAAACCTACGCGTGGAAAAAAGAAAACATCTTCAAGACGTGGGAAAGTTGCGCCGAAGTATCGAAACCCTAACGACCCCAGCATGACGTGGTCAGGTAGAGGTATAAAGCCAATATGGGTTAGAGACCACTTAGACAATGGTGGTTCTATTGAATCAATCACCATATAATTTATGGCGATACTGATGCAGGCATAGTGTCAATGCCTGCATCAGTTCCCTTCTTATCGAAAGTTTTTCTACAGAAGACTCGTTTGCGAGCGATTGTCTATGCCAACTACATAGCTAGCAATTGTGTAGTTCATAGAACCGGTTTTCCCGATTTATCCTTGTAAGTTGATCTGCATTTTGGAAAGCTGGCACATCCCCAAAATTTAGTTTTCTTCTCTTTCGCTGTTCGTTGCACCAATCCAGAGCCACACTGTTTGCAGGAATACCCAGAAGATGTTTTTTGAGTCGCTGACTTTACTGCATTCTTGTTAGCCATTTTCTTGCCAGGTGAACACTCTGGTGGAGTGACGACACTAACAGAGAGACCGTTTACTAAGCTTACATGTTCTCGAATATATCGTTCCTGCTCAGTCATAAACTGCTGAAAGCCGTTACCCGATTGCTCAATAGCTTTTAACTTCCGCTCGTTCATAGCAGTCAAATGAGCGCTCTTTATTTCTTCAGGGTAAGCATCCACTACACTCCTCCCGTACTGCGTACTAACGATAGATTTGCCTTTCGGTTCTAGATATTTCCGTCGCTTCAGTTCTGAAATGATACTTGCTCGAGTAGCACTGGTGCCAATGCCATCACCCTCACGCAACGCACTTTTCTCGTCAGTAGTACCTTCGTATAGCCGGTGAATGTTTTCCATTGAGTAGATCAACGTACCCTCAGTGTAGTGTTTGGGGGGTACTGTCGCGGCATTCTTGATTGTCGTATTGATGCAATCAACAGAGTCTCCTTTGGACACCATTGGCAGAATCGCCTGCTCTTTAGTTGCCCCACCAGGCAAGACAACACGCCACCCCGCTTTCAAGATTGTTTTCCCTGTTGTTACGAACAGTTCCTCAGCAATGGTGGTTTCGATTCGAGTGTCTTGATATTCATGAAGCGGATAAAATTGAGCGATATAGCGACGTGCGATCAATTCATAGATTATTGCTTCGTCTTTGCTCAAGGCCGACGTGGCTTTCTTATGTGCAGTGCAAATTATCCCATGATGTGCGGTTGTTCGACTCGTTGCCCATGCTTTGGATTTTAGGGATGGATCCGCTCCTTCGACTGTGTTGGCTAATGTTGGAAAATTGGCAGCAATTGATGTCAATATGGCCGGTGCATCAGCGTGCTGTGATTCAGGAAGATACCCGGTATCTGTACGCGGGTATGAAGTCAATTTGTGTTCGTACAAAGACTGAGCCACTTTAAGTACGTTTTCCGCAGTCATGCCGTGCAACTTGGATGCAAGCATAGTTAGTTCAGCAAGAGAGAAAGGTATTGGAGCCGCTTGCTTTTTCCTCTCGCAATGGTATTCGCTGATCACACCTTCAGCGCCCTTAACGCAACTTGCTATTCTTACCGCAACAGAGTGATCGACGATGCGCCCCTCAGGATCAATGCCTTGACGTTCTACAGTGCTACGCCAACTTCCGAGATAAACTCCTTTCTCGTGCTTATGCTCCGCCTCGATCTTGTAGAACTCGACTGGGATGAAGTTCTCTATCGTTCTATCACGTTCAACTACCAAGCTTAATGTCGGTGTTTGCACTCGGCCAACTGTAAGCAATGATCTTTGACCACCTCTGTCAGCAGCTAGTGTGTATGAACGAGAAAAGTTCATCCCAATTAACCAGTCTGCTTTACTCCGAGCGGAAGCGGCATCTGACCAACCCTTAAATTCTGAGTTGGGTCTCATGTTTTCTAGACCACGCTGAAGTGAAACAGAATCTTGTGCTGACACCCAAAAGCGCAAGCATGGTTTTTTGCAATTGAAATGTTCCAACACCTGGTCTACTAACAGTTGGCCCTCTCTATCGCAGTCAGCAGCGTTCACAACTTCTGTGACATCCTTTCTCTTGAGCAACTTGCCAAGCACATTGAGCTGTTTCTTCGTCTCTTTTTTTGGGTGATAAATCCATTCCGAAGGAATGATAGGAAGGTCTTCAGTTCGCCAAATTTTGTTGCCTTTGCTGGTTTTTGGAGCTTCCGGAGACGTGTACTCGTCTGGGGAAGCATTTTCGAGAAGATGACCGATACAGTAAGACACAATCCCATCGTCGCAATCGAAGTAGCCGTCTGCTCTTCGTGGGTTCCCAAGTTGCTCAGCCAACGCTTTTGCTACTGATGGCTTTTCAGCGATATAAAGACGACACATACCCAACCCCTATGATCTGATTGATTGCGAAGCTATGAATGTTCTGTCTGTGTGTGTCCTTGCAGTAATCTATTTTTGTTCTCCGCGTAGGACATTTGATAGGCTTCCCTTAGTGTGACTGGTGAAGCAACGGACTTGATGATCGCATTGTCTTCCCCGGCAGCAGCTATCGTCACATCACCAAAGTTAAACATCCGTCCGAACACGGATATGTTGATTTGTACGGATTCGATTTTTTCCAGCACCATATCGATCACGTCACGTCGTATAAGGCCCTTTTTGTAGATAAACCTCTTGTCGGTGAAAGCTATCTCGGTCGTGTAAAAACGTGACACCTGCGCCAGTAGCATGATGATCCCGAATACAGCGAAAGCACCTGACATCATCAAGCTTATTGCTGGGTCTATTTCTTTCGGTAAAAACCCTATGGAGACTACAGAAAACAACAGTAGTATTGCTCCAGCAATCAAGCCTGGAATCAGTGACCAAATGCTCAATGAAGTTTGGTACCGGATTTTTTCCCCTGGCATCAACGTAGAGTGGACATAGCTGCTCATGATGTGTGTTCCCAAAACTTGTTTGTTATATGTCGATGCGTCGATGCGTGACGACTACGCCACGGGTCGGAAGTCCTTTACCACTAGATGCTGACCAGCACCCTTCATCAAGAATTCGTTGAGTTGGAACATTGGCCATAATAAGTTCTTCTTTGACACGGTTTGCTCTTCCTACAGCTAGGAGCTCATTGCCATTCGGTATGGCGGTTTTGCCCATCGAGCAACCCACAACAGAGAAGAGGTCGGTATCAATATTGAAGTCACTTGCAAGATTACTTAATACAGATTTGTTGGTTTTTCCCATGCGCATGGAATCGTCTGGAAATATCAGGACTACTTCTGATGCAACTCCATAGTCATCGTGGATGCTACTGAAGTTGCTTTCACCTAAATCAAACATGTTTTTTTTTACTATTGGTAGTGCACCTGACAGCCTCTCGTCAAGTTCGTCGAAAGATTCGTTCTGCAGTGTTGAGGCTGAATCAGAAGGTACTTCTTCCCACCCTTCATCCAATAGCTCTCCGTCTGTCTTCGGAGTTTCACTACCTGGCTTCTTTTCTATAGTCGGTACAATGACATGTTGGTTATCGAAGATAGTCTGATCTAGCGCCCTTGAACTTGGTTGTACACCTTTAACCGACATGCCAGTCATGGGGAAAATACGACCGCCCGTAACTTCATATTCCCTTGAAAGCTCGACAGGGCCGACCATAACGCGATAACCAACACTTTTTCCTGCGGCACTTTCAAACGCTTCTATCTCGTAGCTGACCTCAGCAGCTCCCTTTTCTTTATCTGATAAATACTGCAATCCATAACCACTTTTCCTCAATGCTTGTTCAAGACTTGTTGCAAACCCACTCTTGCTTGGCTTGAGTTGCAACGTTGTCTCAACAGGGCTGTAACCTCGCAAAAGAGCCAGTGTCTGAACCATGTCTGACGCGACGATATCCGATTGTCTACTATCCAAGGTCTCCGGAGCGCGTGGGATCAACGAGCAACTGGTAAGAAATGTTGCCAAAGTGACAATCGCTAAAGATAATGTTTTCATGTTATCGGCTCGTGTTGTAGCTCTTGAATCCACGTTCGTAAGGTCGTGGAAAATTTATGTCTTTGGACACGACAATGTTGAACTCATACCCGGCGCGTATTTCAATTGTCGGTTTAATTTTTAAACGGTTTGTCAAATATTCATTGAATGCACTTGACGTTGTGTCTGCGAACTCACTTGCAAGATTGATCGTTACGCCGGAGCTATCTTTGTCGGTGGCGCTGTCAACAAGCGCTTCACCCGACGCGTTTACTACGGATATGAGAAGCGCATTAGCTAAAGTTCGTAGGAAATGAGTGTTGACTTTGTCTTTGAATCCGGACATTCCTCTAGCGTCGTAGCCTTGCATGCCGCCGATATTCAACGTCTCACCATCTTCAAAAACCAGTCTATTCCACACAATAACGAGACGCTCTTGCCCCATTTGGGTGTACGCATCGTACTTGCCAAAAAGCTTGGTACCTTGAGGAATCAATAGATACTTTCCACTGGCTGAGCTCATAACATTACGCGTCACTTGCGCTACGATATCGCCTGGTAAGTCACTGTTTACGGCACTGATCATAGCGCCGGATATCAGATCACCTGTCTTCAGCTCATATGGTCCGCGTGGTGTCTCAAGCTTGGCATCAAGTACGAACTCAGTATCCCTTTTCGCTTCTTCAATAAACTGGTTGCTACGATCGACTCCGTTGGTGTTGCTAGATGAATCTGTGTTCATCGTGTTTACACTATTGGGATCAATTCCCAGGCTTGTAAGTAACTTCATTCCAGCGTCTGATTTTATGAGCTCGGATATGGTTTTTGATCGTTCTTGCTCCTCTCTTTGCTCGTCTGATTCAGGTCTTTGCTGGTTTCCTCCTATTGATTCGGCAGCCCCGGAGTCATAGTTAAAACTCTGTGACGACGGAGGAGATTGTCCGAATGCCTGAGCTCCTCCCCCAAATCCTATGACTTCCATGCTGCTCGCTAAAGCACTTTCGTATTGATCAATTTGCTTCTGTTCAAAGCGGTCGCGCATATCGGATTCGCGCTTCAGCTGTTGTATCTGTTGGTTTGCTAGCCATTCTGCGATGTCTTTCTCTGTCTGTGTTTCTTCTTCTACTGCTGTCTCGTTTAAGTCCGATTCGTTGATAAATGTTCCGGCAATTGAGTTCGGCTTGTCTGCCAGAAAGTCAACCGTGTCGTTAGCAACTATCTCCATGTCAAAGACTTTTCCAGGATTGCTTTGTTCTTTGACCTGGCTGCGGTGTTTTGCACCGTACAAAAGACCGCCAATAAACAGCATGATCAGTACGAATATTATGATCGCTGGAATTTTGTTGAGTCGCGGACCATGACTGAATCCTCCATCATTTCTTTTTACTATTGGAACGGCCATAATTTTTGTATTTCCTTGAGGCTACCAACGAGATGCAGCTTGGTCGAGGTCATCACGTTTAATGATGACCTTTTTCTTCGTGCGACCTTTTCCTAGCATAAGGGTGCCTTTTTCAAAAAGTGCATCGATAATGAAACGACTTCTTTGCGAGTCATATCGGTAAACAACCATTTCACCACGACTATCTGTGTCATTGATAAGGAACACTGGTAGTTTATTCGCTCCTACCTTGCGTCTATCCAAGTCGATATAAGAACGTTCACCGTCGTCATAGGCTCGAATAGGGCGCCACGCAACGTCTGAAGGGCTAATGTGATAGTTGAAATTCAGATCTTCTCCGACTACTTCCTCGCCAACCGGTGTGGGATCCACAGTGATCACTTGTACCCCCCTCTGCTCTCCAACTGGTCTCGGTAGTAGCGACATATCGCCCATTTGTTGCGTCTCAATGTTGTTCGTATTCCCAGAAACAGCAACACCGGAGTTGCTGGATATCGTGGAATTACTCCAGTTCGAATTGCCATACAGAAAACCAACTTCCCCCATATTGTCTTTCTCGGATGAAACAAGAGAGATCATGTAAGAGCGTCTGTTAGTCGCGACGAAAAGGTTTGTATTGAGGCCTGCTTCCGATGGTTTGACTAGAATGTGTTCTACAAAAGAATCACCCTCTCCCACGCGAGCAGGACTGAGTACCCAACGTGTGCTGTCGCCGATTCTGACAACGTTGATGATCTCACCACGTTCCATTGCGATATCGCACATCAGGAACAAGCCACACACTAGTCTTGGTTGCGAGTCTCCGTAGACGAACATTATGCGGCCATCAGGGCCCCTGATCGCAGTCCCACTCTTGTCCTGCCATTCGTTTGCCAGTTGCATGGCCTTGTCCGATTTGTCTGCCGCACCAGCACTGTTAAGGACAAGAGCTGATATAACTGCTATCCGAAATGCTTTGCTAATAATTTTCATTGTACTGTTGTAAGTTTAGAGGCGCGGCCCTTCGGCCACACACCGCGGACTAATGCTGG
>NZ_JBPOEU010000039.1:0-21118 GCF_051251695.1 Maritalea sp.
CGGGATTGAGCCGCGAGACGCGCTTGCCGGTCTCAGGGTTCTTGGCATAGCGCAGACGGTTCCACACCAAGCGGCCATTGTAGAGTTCATTGTTGAGGATGCCTGTGCCCCGTTCGCGGTTGCCGTAAATGGTGCTTGGACCCCAATGGCGCGCGGTTGGGGCCGCAATACCTTCGTTATTGAGCGCAAAGGCAATCTTCTTCGGTGAGATCCCAGCGAGGTAGTCGCTGAATATGCACCGCACGACGGCGGCCTCGCTTGCGTTGATCACGCGCTGGCCCTTGTCGTCTTCATTCTTGACCACATCGTAGCCAAAGGCGTTTCCGCCGCCCGAACGCCCTGCTTCGACGCGGCCGCGCAATCCGCGATGTGTCTTTTGGGCAAGGTCTTTGAGGAAGAGCGCATTCATCGTGCCCTTGAGGCCAATATGCAGCTCAGAAATCTCACCCTCAGCGAGGGTGACCATCCGAATGCCTGCGAACGTGAGCCGTTTGTAGATCGCTGCAATGTCTTCTTGATCGCGGCTGAGGCGGTCCAAGGCTTCGGCATAGACGGTATCGAACTTGCCGTGTATGGCGTCTTGCATCAGCGTCTGAACGCCGGATCGCAACAAGGTCGATGCCCCAGAAATCCCGTGGTCTGCATAGGTCTGAACGATCACGTGCCCATCAGCTTTGGCGCGCAGCTCGCACAGGCGCACTTGATCTTCAATGGAGGCCTCAGACTGCATGTCGCTTGAATATCGGGCATAGATTGCGGTGCGGGTCATGGGCTGTCTCCTCGTGTGTGTTTTGGGCTGTCTTCCGCATTTTGCATGGCGCTCCATGCCCGCTCGGCGGCGCGGTGTGCGAGAAACCGAACGATGCCCCTTAGATCATGACGCCGTTTGGCCAAACCTGCAGGCAGTGCTCCATCTTCTCTCTTACAGTTTACATCAAACTTCATATCCAGCACCTCAAAAGATCAGGTTGGATGTGGCGTTATCCACAATCGGGTTGACCTTGGCGGCGGTATTAAACCGCCAGCCGAGCGCGGAGCGTTGGATATTCTGTGGTTGTTGTTGCGTCATATCGTGTCTTTCTCTTTGGGGGGATGCCTCCTTGGTGTGAACAAAAGAGGAACATAAGAACATGTAAGTCGTGTCCTGGCAAGGATTATTTTCCTAGGGTGGGTCCGTACGATGGGTTTAACAGGGCCTAACGCGACCGCCCTTTTGTCTGTTTTTGCGCCTGATCCTGCGCAGTTTGGCGGCGCTCTTTGAATTGCGCACGGTCCAGATCGTGGGCCTTGTGATGCGCTTGTCGCGCCAGTTCCGACAGGCCCAGCATGTCTTTTGGGCGAAAGCTCTGCGTGTCTTGCAGCTTGCCGTCTTGGTCCTTGTAGGTGCGGGCGACCGTGACGGAGTGATAGGCCCCGTTCTCGCCGTCATTGCGCCAGATCGCAGCTTTGAGCGGGCCTTCGCGTAGGGTGTCTTCGGGGCGGCGGGGTTCATTGGTTTTGTCTGACATATCTTGTGCTCCTGTGTGTGGTTTGGGTGACTGCGATTGTATGCGTTGGCGTTCCGCTTCCCATCGCGCATTGAAGGCGGCGGCATCGACATCAGCTGCAAAGTCCGGTGAAGGGCGTGGCGCTGGATGGGGGCGCTCTTTCTCTACCATCGTTTTTTGCGTTAGGTGGGATGGGGCGGCCTCTTGAGTGCGATCCGTAGCGTTTTGATTGGCGGCGCTGCGCTGCGCGAAGATGCGGGCAATCCGCACCTCTTTGAGCCGAGTGGCAAAATCACTGCTGGGTAGGGTTGGGACTGTGTCTGCATATGTGATGGGCGGGCGTGTCGACATGGGCTATGTCTCAACTCGCGACCACGTGCCATCGCGATACTGCGGCAGATGGGCGAAGCGATCAGGAACTGGCTCAGTGATGACCCGCCGCGTGCGTTGCCCCCAGCGCGTTTGGATGGTCACTCGATCTAAGGGAGGATGCGCAGGATTTGGATGATATAGCCCCGCGAGATGGCGTGATTTCCAGTATGGGCGGCGCGTTATAGGGATTGGATACGGCACGTCTTCGTGGAAGAAATAGGCCGCATCCAGCTGGGCGTTCATGACCTCGTCGGTAGTCTGAAGCTGCCGCTGCTGTTTGCTTTGATGGCCGGTCTCATAGCTCTGGTGCGCCGCCGCCAGTGCGGATTGCAATGGGTCGCCACCGGATATGACTGCGTGCAAAGCATTGTTCCTTGCATGCACTGCACGCTCTTGCGCCAGACGATCATCATAGACGAGCGTTTGCGTACCGCACATCTCGGCGCAGCTTTTTGCGCTGTCCAAATCGCGCAGAGCAAACATCAACTTTCCGGCGGCGCTGGATTGGATAAGGGCTTTGGCATTGGGGCCTAAATTGGCCATTTGGGCTTCGGACTGGAACACTGCGATGGGTTGGATGCCGATCCCCGCGCCGTATGTAAACAAGCGAGGAACAAGGGGAAAGCCCCCGCTTTCGCCGCCTAGCTGGCCGCATTCATCCAACAGGAAAGTGATGCGCCGCGCGCCGGGGGAACGGGACTTGTATAACGATGCGCCAACAAAAAAAGTTCGCAACACCGAACTCCAAGCTTGAAGATATTCTGCAGGGGGGCATAAATAGAACTGCCAAATTTGATCATCAGAGACCAGATCGGCGAGCGATAGGGTATAGGGTGGCGAGACAGATGCCATCAGCAAGGGATCAGAGAGGCAGGAAACGGCCTTGGACAGTTCCCCGAGAATGCCACGAAAGCCGCCGGAAGAATCGCTGCGGGATGTTGCAATCTCGGCTTCTAGCTTTTTTACTTGGGCTAAGCGCGATATTGACATTTGGTAGGCGATGTCGAGCCACTTGTCGCCGTCTGAGACCAACGCGTTGATCGCTTCGTAAAGCGCCGGTAAGGTGACTGCCCCGATCATCTCGGCGACGACCAAGGTCAGCCCTTCGCCGAATTCGCGTGCCCTTGGGGCAAAGTAGTCATCTTGTGAGACAGCTTTGCTTGGTGCCAATTCTCCCCAGAGGACCTTTGTGTCTGAAACAAGCGTCGGGCTGTTGATGTGCAGGTAATCGACAGGGTTGATCCGAGCTTGCGGCAAACCGTGCATAGGCAGCGGGCACCAATAGGCGCAGGACTTGCCATCCGCTGATTGGTCTTGTGAGAGATACGCGCCTTCGGCCTTTGGATCGAGCATCATCAACGTATGCTGGCATGTGCCTGTAAGTAGATTCCTACAGATGACATCACGCATCTTTCCCGCTCGGGCTCCGGCTACAATAGTTAAGCCTGCTGGACCATGAAACCAGACATCTCGACCTTCAAAATACCCGACAAAAAAGGAGTCAGGTCTTTGCTTAAAGAGCCCTGCGCGGGCAAGCTCATCATATGTTGCGAAGCGGCTTGAGCCGAAACGGTTCTGTGCATTATCCCCCCGCATCACCGACGCCCCCCGAAGAAACGCATCATGACCCACATCGTGAGAGACACGAAGGCGATACCGAGCCCCATCCGTACCGTGAAGAACATCAGCGGATAGGCAGCGATTTTGAGCAACCAATACACGAGCGTTGCGGCGTTGCCCTCATAGCGTGCAAGAATTGCCTGTTGGATCGTGATATCCAAAGCAGCCCAAAGATCGGGCGTCCAAAACAATGTCGCGTAAGCACCCACACATGTGGCCAGCCATTTGCCGCTGCCTGCAATCAGTGGGTTTGGGGCTTTTTGTCCGCCACCACCGCCTAGTCCCATGAGCCAACTCATTGTATATCCTCTTCTTGATTTGCGGGCGGGATCAGTGCGATCCACGGCCCAGTTACGGGTGTGTTCGTTTGGGGGTGGTGCACGGCACTGCTTGCCGAGGGCAGCGCTATTAGATCGACGAAGGCCGCAAGATCTGCTGCAACCGCGCCTTCTATCGACGTGAAGTTGTTGTATTCGGTGTTCGCTCGATAGCTGTTGGTCACGCCGGTGATGGCATAGCTGGTCCCACCATTGCGTGAGACCAAAAGCGCGCCACCTGAACCGCCGGGAATCCCGTCACAGCCTTCGGTTACGATGACGGCAGTAGACCCCGCCGCAACATCGCCGGTATCTTCGCGTCCGGTGGCTGCGCAGCGCACCCCAAAGACATCATAGCGCGCGAACTTATCTGATGTGGGACGGGCGGCATAAAGGGGGTGGGACGCATAGCGCGGCAGATCAGCAAAACTGTAGGAGCCTATGCTGAGTAGGATTTGATCCTGTGCCGAGGTCAAATCCAGGGGTGTCTCGACGACAGGCAGAACAGTCGCTTCTGCGCAGGCGGGCGTGGCTAGCTCTACAACGGCATAGTCAAGCCCGAGACGGCGGCGCGGTGCCATGCTGCCCAGATGGATTGCCTTCAAATCATAGGCCCTCCCACAGGCCGCAAGGTAAATTCGGCCCCCGGAGGGCGCAGGCGGTTTAGTGGTCATGCCAAGAGGCCCGTGCCATTTGCCGTCATCGACAAAGAGGTGCGCAGTGGTGAGTGCTAGATTCGGCGCAATCAACGTTCCTGTGCCCTGTCCAGAATGATCCCAAAATACCGGCCCAATCCCGCTAAGCTTGCTCGGCAAGGTCGGGTCATTCAGCTCGAAGACCTGACTGATGTAGGGAACCGGCGTTCGGTCATCACGTCCCGGTGCGGGGGCGTAAGGAATGCCCGCCCTTGTGTCTGGTGCTGGCGGTAAAGGTGTGACGTCCTTCGGTGTCTCAGGCACGTCGGGCGCTTGGGTAAAGCTGTCCAGCAACCAATCTGGCAGATCGATCTTTTCCATCGCGGCGGTAAAAATCATTGCTCCGCAAAGCGCCGTCGCCACGGGGATCGGCCAATGGTTTAGAATGGTCTCAAACCTTGTCATCGGATTTACCTTCCTCAAATTATTTGGAGTTGAGCTTGCGCGGAGTTACTTTGGGTTTGGGAAGCTTAGCTGCGGGCTTGCTCAGGCGCGGGCGACCACGTTTGGGCGCACCCGTTTCTGTCTCAATGCGGTGCTTGGATTCCGCCACCAAGCGCGCAAAATCCTCGACACGGCCCAATTCGGCGAGCGTGATATAGGTCGGCAGCGGCGACTCGTTTTCTTCACGGATTTTGAGCTTGAGCGAGCGGTACAGCGCCAGACGGAAACCAACGCCTGTCCAACCACACAGATCCAAGAGCAAGGCCGCCATGGTTAGGGCAGGTAGACGCATTGCCGTCGCAAACAACCGCTGCGCCATGCTCAGCGTCACCTGTTCCGGCAAGTCCGGTGCGAACTCCTCAATCCGATCCGCTTCCGCGTCCAATTGAACGGCATAGCGGCGCATCCCTGCACTGATCTCAGCGATCCGCGCCCGCGATTGCGGCTTGGCCTGACTGCGGGCAGGCACGCCTTCAGCGATGCTGTTGGCCGCTTGACGGATGACACGCGCAGGATCAAGCGACAGCAAGGCTCGCATCTCTCCAATGGCCTGCGCCTCAAGGGTTTTGAGGCGCGCCCGCTTTTGAGCATCAGTCATCTCGGTGTTGATCTGTGCGGTACGCAGTTCTGTGATCACAGAACTGAGTGTCGCGACATGACCATTGGTGGCTTGCAGCAGGGTCTGCAGCAACTCAGCTGCCTGATCATATTTGACTGCCGAGGCTGCGTAGGAGTTCGACACAGACCCAACGCCAGATTCACCTGTTGGACCGTTTCCAGCGATTTCTGCGCCTTCAAGGCCTCGGGCTTGCTTGGCGCGGTCCACCAACGCAGCCTGAATGATTGCAAGCTCACTGACATATGACACAAAGCTCTGCCCGGCATTGCTCAAGCGGTCGATACTGCCCTGCTGGGCCAGTTCTAGACTGACTTCACCGGCTGTCGCGCTGAGGTTGGCCGTAACTGAAACGGCCCCGTAGCTAGAAAAGCCCAGCGTTGCGACCACAGCGAAAATCAGCAACGGATTTTTTGCTTCAATGTGCGGGAGAGACCACGCACCGGCCCAGAAAATCCGCGCAATCAGCCAAAGGCTTGTGCCCATCAGCGCACAAAGCAGGAAATCGTAGATGTCGGGATTGGTGAATTGGCTCAGTAAGCCTGCCGCAGAAATAACGGCCGAGATGAGGGCCAACGCAGATAACGAAGGTCTGGCCTTTGCGTCAAAGGCAAGGCACAGCGCCAGAAGCCAAGCACTTGACCAAAGCGGGCCGGAGTCATGGTTGGGGTGATTCATGTTCAGTTCTCCTAGGTCGCATCAGGCAAGCCGAGGCCGGCCCCGCCGAACGGGTCGGCAGGCGCGAAGCACTGAAGCAGCTTGATATGTTGCAGTTTGGTGGTGTGGACCTCGTCAAAGCGAGCCACACCCACAAGTTTAGATGAGATTTTCCATCAGGGTGGTTTTGGCCCCGCACCCCCGGCCGTTACCGGGGGTGCGGGCCGAGTCATTTGTCGAAGTGACGCGCGACGAGGGGAAATTTCAGCCTCACGAACAGATCGAGCAGCTTGTCTGCCTCAACGTTGATGCAATGATCCGAGTTCAGGAAATCACGCAGGTACCTCTCATTTGGAAAAACGTCGTCCACAAGTGGCACGTGGTAACGTTCAGACGGCAGCCAGAACTGACCACCTGAAAGGTCAAACCACATCATCTCGTCTTGGAGCTTGGTTGGGGTCACGCGCGGCGAGATATCAAGGTTGCGCCAGACCAGCTTAAGACGCGCCCGATACACAGGGTCCTTGATCTGCGCTGTCGTTGACAGCAGTAGTTTGGATTTGTTGTTGGTAGTTTTCATGGGTTCGCTCCTCAATTTGATGAGGAATCAGTACGAAATATGCCCGCAGCTAGCGTTACCCCGTTGTTGGAAAAGTTGCGCGCCAATGTAATTTTGTGTTACTATTCATGTGGTTAAATTATTTTCGCGCAGGAGGTTTATGTATTGTTCTATTGGAAAGCAACTGGGTTCGTTGTTGGCTCACTATGAGCAAGATCTAGACCGGAACCCTGACGACATTGAGGCTTTGAAGAAGATCAGCTTGTTGTCTCATGCGTACCGAAATTTCGCTCAGGGCGACCTGAAAGAGTTCGTGCAGGACTTTGATGCCGAATATGCTGAGGTAACAGTTTCATTGAACGGCACGGCCAAAGCATCGCCAGCAGAAGAGCGAAGAGCTTGGCTCGATGCAGTGGGCGAAGTGCCGCCTCAACAAGAGCCTTAACAGAGCTGGACTTCGGTACCCTGCTTTGCAACTATTGGCTGACCTGATGGTTTTGATTTTGAGGCTGGCCTTTTGGAATACATCGTTGATCGTACGTTTCAAGGAGATTTCCTTGTATTTCATCTTAAAGAAGCATCTGGCGACCTAACGGAAGAAAACATAGCCGGTAAGGTTCTGCGCGTCAAAAAGGATACCTTTAGCCGATGGCTAAATGGGCATAGTAGGCCGGAAGTCCAAAATTTGATTTCTGCGGCAAAATTCGTCCACAAGAACTGTTTCAAGGAGAGGGAGTATCGGGAATTTCAGCGAGATTTCCTGCTGTCCTTTGATTTTTTATGGCGATTGCAACGTAGAGAGTTGAAGTCAAACGAAGAGCCTAACGGTTTGGCGAAAGAATTTCTTGAAATGATTGGATGGAAACGCAACGATCCGCCTCTGACACGCCCCGACTTTATTCCAGAGAAACTCGCCTTTGCGAAAGATCCCATCGACAGCATTTGGTTGAACCCGCACAATCACCATTCCCTCCCTCTGACCGGGAGAGATGCCGAAATAGAGTTACTGGAAAAGTTCATTCATGCCGATGCCGAGTTCCTCGTCGCGGCGCTGATTGCCCCTTCCGGCGCGGGAAAGACGCGGCTCGTGTCCGAGTGGATGAAAAACTATATCGCGGAATACAACGATGACGGCTGGGATGCTGGGTTCGTCACCTGCCCTGATCCGGCACCATGGCAAGCAGAAAACTGGACACTCAGCTGCAATACCGTAATCATTGTGGACTACACCTACAACTATAGAGCCGTGTTGGGCGTGATCATGGATCGTTTCAAGAACGGCGCTCCGTATAAAATCCGCCTGCTGGTTCTCGATCATGTTTTGCCGGATAAGCTACAAAACGATATCGGGTGGGGTGAAGCCATTCGCAGCCAAGGATTTCGCGAAGGACGGGAGGATCTATTCTTCAAACCATTGCCCATCGAACTGGCCCCTGCATCCGATGATACTGGGCTTTTGCGCGAGGTTATCGCTACAGCGGCTGATCCTTACACAAAAGAGAAACGCTACAACAAGGACAGCTTCGAGGTCCATCGAACAGTCGAAGCGCTAATGAAAATAGGCGCGGTGGATAGGGCAACAGCAACTTCAGACGAATCTCGCGGCCAAAATGCAATTCGCCATCCGCTCTTCGCCGCGCTTATGGGGCAAATGCTAGGCCGGAATCCAGATACTAACTTCGCAGGAATGTCACGGCGTGATCTTATCAGTCACTATTTTGAGGGTCCAAGGCGACTGCCGTGGTTGCCTGATGCGGACAATCCGAATGCAAGTGCTATAGGGCTCTGGGTCGGGGTATATGTGTCTGTGGCAGTACTGCTGCGTGGTTTAGAGAAAGACGATGTCTTAGAGTTTCAAGAGCTGTATTGTGACGAGTACGACTTCGTCACGGATCAAGCGCTATTCAACAAAATATTTGACATTTGCAACCGTTTTGTATCGTCAAGCGACAAACAGAAAATCAAACCATTTGAACCTGATATACTAGGTGAAGCGTTCTTTCTGAAGTTCATTGAAGACTATGGGGCGAATCAGGAAATCTTAAATTTGCTGGCTAGTGCGCTTACGCAAATAAGTGGATTAGAAAGTGAACAGGAACGTGTTGGTGCATTTTTGGGAACAATGCAGCGCCTCGCTAGAAATTTGATTAACGATGACTCTTTAATTGTAAATTCGTACTGGGATGCGTTGCGGCGCTTTTTGTCACCAAAGCGGTTCCCAAAAGGCTCGAGCCTGCGAAGTGCGGCGTCGATCACGTCAGCGACATTGATAAAAAGGCTTGAAGAAAACAAACAGAAAAAAAACGCTAGAAAATTTTCTGAAAATGTCGACATCGAGTGCTTGAAAACGGTTCAACTAGATTGTCTGAAAGAAGCAGCTCCCAGCGCGGTAATCCAATTTATAGATTGGAAGGTTGGAATTGGTGATGGGCTTGAAGATTTAGAAACAGATTTACTCTCAATTTTAAGTTCAACCCAAAAAAGTGATGATAAAAATGCTCATTTGAGAATAGCAGCCGCAGAAGGTTGCGTTGATGCCGCAAAGTACACTCAGAAGCTAATTGGTGGTGATTTGCATGGTCTGGATTCTGGAGGGTGGAGTTTACTGCACATTGCGACCTACTCTGGCAGACAAAACTTTGTAGAATGGATCATTGAACAGGGCGTTGAGTTGGATCAACAGGAAGTTAGCAACGGGTCAACTGCCCTTATGCTTGCTGTTGTAAGGGGATACGGTGAGATTGCAGGTCTAATCATTGAAACAGGTGCTGATCTAAATTTGTGTGGAGGTGAGATGAAGACGACTGCCCTTCATCGAGCCATTATTACGGGCAGGTTTGAGCAAGCGCTGATGCTTGTGGAAAACGGTGCGGACCTAGAGATCTTCTCGGCCAAGAATTTGTGGAATGCGCTTTTGTTGGCAAGTGCAAAAAGTAACGTGCATGTGGTGAAAAAGTTGCTTGATGCAGGCGCAAATCCGAATGTGTTTTCGCAAGAAAAGCACAGTGCCCTATACTATGCTTGTTCTACCGGAAAATTAGAAATCGCAAGAACTCTCCTGGAGTCGGGAGCAGAGATTGATTTCGACAACAAAAATTCAGACAGAAATGCTCTAATGGTTTCAGTTGAAATTGGGCACATTGAGCTTGTCAAGATATTAGTTGATGCAGGCGCAAATCTAAATGTAGTCCTTGGGGCGGGTGCGTCGACCAGAACTGCGCTTGCCATTGCTTGTGAAAGGGGTGACTTGGAGATTGCAAAAACCCTAGTTGAGGCAGGTGCTGCAATTGATGAGAGGATGCGATATTTGGGCCCTACGGCTCTGTTTTTGAGCTGTTTGGGGGGGCATAAGAACATAGTTGAATTTCTTTTGCTGGCAGGGGCTGACATCAACAATGCGTGTTTGGACTTGGGTTATTCCCCTTTGATGGCAGCAAGCATGAACGGTCATATTGATGTCGCGAGACTTCTTGTGGACGTTGGGGCGGAAGTTGATCACTTGGCAGCAGACGGGAAAACTTCGGCAATACTTTTGGCCATCTCAAGCAAGCACGATCATGTGCTGGAAATACTGGCAAGTAAAACCCATGATATTGATCGACCGGTATTGGAAGACGGAGCAACTTTGCTTTTGTTAGCTTGTAGTCAAGGTTTTGAAAGTGCGGTTGACATTCTGTTGGATAAGGGCGCGCGAACAGATGTGATGTCGGCTTCAAACGGTTGGTCTCCACTGATTATTGCAAGCTCAATCGGCAATGAAAAAATTGTTTCTAGTCTTATCAATGCTGGAGCTTCTGTGAATTACGCAGCAGAAAGTGATGGAGGTTGGACAGCTCTTATGGCAGCTGCAGAGAACGGGTTTCTGGCGATAGTTCGGCAGTTGGTATTGGCTGGTTCGGATATTGACCAAAAGACGACGGACATTGGTTGGACTGCCTTGATGGCAGCCAGTTCTTCTGGAGAAGAAGAAGTGGTTTCATGCTTATGCAGTGCGGGTGCTGATGTAAATGCCGGTTCTACTGATGTTGGTATGACCGCTTTAATGATGTCCGTGTTTTGTGGCAATATTGATGTGCCACAAATCCTCGTTTCTTTTGGCTCGCGAGTAGATTTAAAAAGTAGTGAAGGAAAGAACGCCTTTGACTTGGCAAGTGAGCACGGCTTTTCAGAAGTTGAGGCGTTTTTGAAGAATTGTGCAAGTTAGATTGTCGGAGAATAGGGATTTGGCGCGGTCTGGAAAGTCGTTGGTGGCAGCGAAGCCTGTCCACTTTCTGTCTTGTTTAGTACAAAAACTATAACCCAATGGGGAACGCGAGGGCTAAGAGCAGTATCACTGCACTACAGGCTGAACTCAACTCGACGAATTCCGAAGGAATTAGGAGGGCGAGCTGTGCGCCGTTGGCACCGTCAAGCCAGTCACCTTCGGTGCCGCAGTTTGCCTTAATTTGGATCGCCTTGAGTATTACCCAAACCGACTAATTCCATGGGAAGTTAGAAGGGCGAGCTGTGTACTAAGCGCACCGACAAGATCACCACTGATTGTGGTCCAGCTTGCCATCTTCGTTCCCGAATTAAGTAGGGCAAGCTGTGGGCAACGTATTGCGTTGCCCAGAACTTGAAAAGGAGCTGCGCCCCGTTTTGATCCCGCAGTTGGTTTGTGATTTAGGTCAAGTTGAGCCTGACGGTGAACCAAATCAAACATACCATTGAACCCAAATTTGCATCAGTGGATGCAAATGCGGTACAATAGTCAGGTATGTTATTGAACGTTATTTGTAATCTTGTTGATTTTGGCGCGCGGATGCTTTCGCGGCCCGGTGGTGATCCAAGTATACCGGAAAGGCTGTATCTATGCCGGATTTAACCGATGCCGAACTGCTAACCGCGAAAGTTGCGGAAAAGCACAGGGTGGATTTTGATGACCTCCAAAATGAAATTTCTGGGAATGCAACAGGGCGGCTCACAAGGTTTTTGAACGCAGACAGCGACAAGTCTGCGGATGGTAAACGCCGCAACCGTGAACGCCAAGCTGAGCAATATCTTCGCCTGATCGACCTGATGAAAGACCCAGAATATGCTGCGCTCTATGTGGATCTTGGTGACAAGCTAGGAGACACAGAGCGTGAAGCGGATACGGCCATCGCATTGGTTCAGGCTGAATTGCGCAACGTTGAGCAGGCTATCGAAGAGATGGAAGAGAGAGCCGCACGTACCCCAGGAGGGCGCATTGTTTTGCGCATGGATGACGGACAAGTGCTGTATGCGGACGGCGGCGAGGTCAAACCAGAGATTGCTGAGGGCATTGTCTGGCCACAGAACGCTCCGAGTGGCGACGCGTATTTTGCCGCCAACCAGCAACGAACGCAGCTATCTGATCACCTCTCCAGCTGGGAAACCTACCGCTATGACACGCTTGGCGGCATCCGAGACACATACGATGACACTGATACCCCGTATCAGAGTGTTGACGAGCTGCGCAAAGCGTTGGGCTCGATTGACGATATGCGCCCCGATGCTGTGCAGCCGAGTGGTCTCACTGTTGCGGAACAGGTTGATTTCACACCGACTCCTCAGGCCTTTCCCACATTCAATTAAACGTGCCGCAGCGGTTCTCAATTACCACGACGATGACCGAGCTGGGGTGATAGTCGCCGAACTCGTGTACCCGTGCCGTTATGATCTCAAAGCCTTTGTCGCTCATCCCATGATCTCCGTAGAAAACCTCTGCGATGCATTCGGCCAGCTCGGGTTTGATCCGCGTGGAAATTGATACAGCCATGCCCAGCTGAGCCGAAACATACCCGTGTTGTTGGTCATCGTTCCATTGGAAGAAATCACTGCCTGTAAACCCCTCGGCACTAGATTTCTGTGGATTGATTGCGGCAAGCGCTGTCAACACTATTGCGCCCGCCTGTCTTGCTATGCTGTTCATATTTCATGATTTTTGAACAAGGCCAGTCTTTACGGGATTCCGCAGATGACGTAAACAGGGCACTAGGAAACACAGGGGTTTGCGCAGCGCGTAAAAGGCCAAATGCGGCCTCAAAACAGGTTATCGGAAAGGATGGTTTTCGATCACATCTTATGTCCAAACCCCGCCGTATCGGTTATATCCGCGTTTCCACTCGTGCCCAAACCACAGATCGCCAAACGAAAGCGTTAGAGAATGAGTGCGACGAACTGCATATCGAATATGTCTCTGCCGTTGCCGGTGAACGACCGGTTTTTGAGGCTGTTCTTGCGGGTCTGCAATCGGATGACACCTTCGTTGTCCTCGACCTGGACCGCGCGTTTCGCAGCACTATCGACGCGATGCTGACTGCAGATGCACTGCGTCAACGTTCGGTTAAAATGCGCGTTTTGTCTTTGCCTATCGATACCACGACGGCTGAGGGCGAGCTGTTTTATACAATGGTTGCGGCCTTTGCAGGCTTTGAACGGAGGATCATTTCAAGGCGCACGAAGGAAGGGCTGCAAGCCGCGCGCCTTCGCGGGCAGCCCCTCGGACGGCCGCCAAAATTAAATGCTCATCAAATCAAAACGGCCCATCAAGCGTTGACAGCCGGTGGCACGACTTGCCGAGAACTCGCCCAATCACTCGGAGTTTCGAGATTGACCCTGCAACGCGGGTTTCGTCGCCATGGCCTTGCCTAACCGACCGGACTAATCCGCCGTTCGTGCATGGTGACACCAACGGCCCACATGTATGTACCGGCTGCTGTTCGCAAATGATTTCCTGGCATGTTCTCGGAAGTCGCTCATATGTATTCGGCCTGTTTATCGACACGCGGGTCGTGGCCTTGTTGGGGTTACGCACGCGCCGTGATCTCATTAGCGGACAGGTCGATTATGACCTTAAGGGCCGTCAGACTCTGGGGGCGTAATATTTCCGTTCCATGCTTTGCTATCTATCGCGAACTCCTTTGGGTTGCTGCGGGTCTATCAGACGCCGATAGCAACCTCGTCTCTTGGGGCGTCAAACGCCGTTTTGTGTCTCAAGATGCTCCACGCCATCCGCGCGAGCTTGTTGGCCAGTGCGACAGCAACCTTGTTTCGATGCATGCGTTCGGATGCACGCATCAGCCACTCGCCAAAGCTGAAGTCGGGCCACCGATGTGGTCGCATCATGATGACTTTCGCTGCTTGGACGAACAGCATTCTTAGGTATCGGCTGCCTCGTTTTGAGATACGACCCAAGATCGTTCGCCCTCCAGTGCTGTATTGTCGGGGCACCAACCCGACCCAAGCTGCAAAGTCCCGCCCGCGATCAAAGGCCTCGCCTTCACCAACCGCCGCTACCATCGCCGTGGAAATCATCGGGCCAATCCCAGGGATCGTCATGACATTCACGCAGTTCTCCTCGGTTCGACTAATCTCTTCGATCTCCTTTGACACCTTGTCGATCCGATCATCCATCCACATCCAGTCGCCGTAAAGACCAATCAAGATGCGCCGCATCCGAGGTGATATCTCGTTTTTGCGCTCCTCCAGAATCGTCTCGAAGGAATTCTTCAAAGCGCGCAGGCCTTTGCGGACCGCAATTCCTTGTTCGATCAGAAAGGCGCGGATCTGATTGATGGTTGCCGTCCGACGCGACACCAAACGTGACCGCACACGATGTAATGCTTGTAAGTCGAGCTGGTCCTGCGTTTTCTCGGAAACGGCCTTCAAGTTCGGTCGCAGCGCTGCCTCGGCAATCGCCTCTGCATCGTTGTAGTCGTTCTTTTGACCCTTGTTAAAAGGCTTACCGTAAATCGCAGGGATGATCCGAGGCTCAAACCCGAGCTTGCGCAACGCCCGACTGACGAAATGGGCGCTCAGGCACGCCTCCATTCCGACAATGCATCGGGGCAACTTCTCAAAAGTCGCAATCAATGCAAGACGCTTTATCTGCTTGCGCAGGACGCGTTGGCCGTTGTGATCAAAACCAACGAGGTGAAACGTATCTTTGCCAATATCGACACCAATCGACATGAGCTCGTCAAATTCAGTCTTCGCCATGCTACTTCTCCTATATGCAGGTGAAACTAGGCTCAGCCTAACCTGCTGGGTGAAGCAGCCGGTACATCCCATTAGCGGACCTTGGCGCTAAAACTCGACGCTGCGCTGCAACTTCCCCAAAGCGGACGTTCGCATCAGGGTATGCAGGGCTCAGCGTTAACAAAAAAGGAACCTAATGGCTTGATCAGGTTCCAATCCTTTCACCAGCAAAGTACTCCCGACCGAACACTTGCCTATACAAAGCTAGTTTTGGATCGAACGGATTATATAACTGAAAACGCAAGCACCGCGACATCCGCAATATTGAATTTCGACTCTCAACCAATGATTATTTGCTTCCAACACGCAATAACGGCCATTTATCAATATACTGTTGCAACATCGCCCGCTGAGATACAACATCTTGTGAATCGAGTGCGGGTGGAGAAGGTATGAAACTAGCTAGTGTAACATTTGAAGGATTTCGTCGGTTTCTCAAGAAGACCACACTGAAAACGAACTCAAAGCTTACAGTCTTGATTGGGCCCAACGAAGCTGGAAAATCCTCTATTTTGAGGATGTTGACTCTATTTTCTGACAACTCAGAGTTCGTAGATCAAGATCGCTATAAGTTCTCTGACGATGTAGAGATTGAGCTAAGAGCAACCTTCCATCTTGAAGAAGAGGACTATGAGGCAATCGGTTCAACAACCCCGACAAGCTATGTCTGGTGGAAGGAAGATAATGGCAAGCTCTTTCATAAGTTAGTTCCAAGGCTTTCGAGACCGAAAGAGCACAGAGAGGCCTTCAAAAAGAATCTTGTTAGATGCGTAAATCACCAGTTGTTTGTAGATGAGTTTTCCCATGAAGAGCTTGATGTGGTAGAGCTTCAGAAAGCAGCAACCGCACTGAATACCTCTAAGGAAACATACGACGAAAGCGATCTGAATTTTCTCTTAGAAATAGCAAGAATCTTTGCCGGAATTGAGTTTGGCAGGTCTCCAAAGTATCTCGGTAACGGAGCCAAAAGCATCGAAGAATTTCTGGAAATTGAACGGCTTGCGCATCCTAACGCCGTTGCCCTCAAGACAATTGAACAACGGCGCCCGTCGTTCGTTGAGTTTACCGACGAAGATCGAACTCTTGACCCGTCCTTCAACGTCAGCCTGTTTGAGCACGAAAACGCGAAACAAGCTGTAGAACCTTGTAACGCCCTACAAAACCTTTGTGAGATTTCTGGACTTGACCTGCACCGTCTGAAGCAAAACCTCACCGATAAGAAGCACGACCGCATTCAGTCCCAAATCGACAACGCCAATATGAAGCTGCGTAAGATTTTCGATGAGTCTTGGTCTCAATCTGACATATCTATCTACTTGGGATGGCAAAAACCTGAGATACAAATCATGGTTCAAATCCGTGGTGAGGAAAATTTAGAGTATAACCTAATTGATGAACGTAGTGATGGGTTTCGCCAGTATGTTGCTCTTTTGGCATTCATCATCAAGGAAGATGCTCATACGCCGATCCTCTTGATTGACGAAGCAGAGTTGCACCTTCACTACGATGCCCAGGCTGACCTTATCCAGACGTTCACTGAAAGAAAGTTGGCCTCTCAAGTGATCTATACGACCCACTCGGCGGGCTGTTTGCCGGAAGACCTTGGCGTTGGCGTGAAGTTAATAGAGCAGGTTGAAGATGGTGATGATTTTGCCACCAGTAGGATAGAAAATAACTTCTGGTCAAATGATACGTTAGGGTTCTCCCCTATTTTATACGGGATGGGTGCCCAGACATTAGCGTTTTTTCCAACCCGAAAAGCCGTTGTGACCGAGGGTCAGACCGAGATGCTGCTGATGCCAACGATACTCAGACAAGTTAGCAATGCAGACTTCAACGGCTTTCAGGTCGTGCCCGGGCTTGCAAACGCAGCAAAATCGAGGATGGGACAGTTTGCTTCGCAAGGTGACCAAGTAGTCTATCTCCTCGACAACGATATAGCGGGTAAGGAATACCGAAAGAATCTCGTGAAGCTAGGTATTCAAGACGAGAGAATTTTTGTGGTATCAGGGTCAGGAAAAAGCGCCGTAACTGTAGAGGATTGGGTTGATGACATCGTCTTCTCCGAAGCCGTTGAATTGTATCGTACGAGGTTTTTTTCCGCTGCGCCCTCGTTCAAATCAGGTTTCTTTGACGGAGATGGAAAGGCCGACAAACTCAAGAGCTATGAGAAAATGATTGGTTGCCACGTTTCGAAAACAGTCTTGGCCTATATCATTCTTGAGGTATCGGAATCAGCATCCGGACGATCAATCTATAACAAGAGACACAAGAAAATGCTTCAGAAGCTACGAGCCGACCTTATCGCTTCATTTGATTGAGAGCTGGTGGTTTGAGCTGATGCCAGTTTCGTGGACGGCAACATAATCTTTCATAGCTCTCTCCTCGTATTGCATCGGGCTCAGATATCCAATGGTCGAGTGACGGCGTGTCGGACCAGATATGATGCAGGACAGCTTCGATTTTCGGATAATCGCTAAAGGTCCAAGGCGGCTATGCTTTGTGTCTCTTGCATAGCTGTTGAATGCCGGTGGTAACGCGTGATAGCGTTTTTTCATAACTAGGAGCACTCAGCAATATGAGCACCCAAACTGTAAAGTTTCAGTATGTTGATGGTGCAGATCTCAGACAGGAGAAGCCTTCTAAAGCCACCTCGGGTTCGTCTGGATTTGATCTTCGTGCTGACCTTCTCAGATTGTCGGCGACTTCACGTGAGCTACTGCTAAAGCCGAAAGAAAGCCGTTTGGTACCAACTGGTATTAGAATTGCGATGCAACAAGGCCTTGAAGGGCAAATTCGACCGCGTTCCGGCCTCGCAGCTAAACACAATGTCACTGTGTTGAACGCACCGGGAACCATTGACAGTGACTACCGGGGAGAACTTCAAGTCCTACTGGTCAATCTTGGTCAAGACGAATTCTGTATTCGGCACGGTGATCGGATTGCGCAGCTCGTCTTTGTCACACTACCCAGTATCTCTCTCGAGTTGAGCCAAAACCTTTCTCAAACTGAAAGGGGTGAAAAAGGGTTTGGCTCAACAGGCTTAGGTTGAAGTTTCGAAATAGCATTACTCTTTAACCCTAGGCCAAACGGTTCATACCTCAATAATCAGAGAGTCTCTGCATCAAGTAGGTTGACTACAGCCTTGACCGCAAGATTGCATGCTCGCTCGGCTGCAATGGCTTGTGAGCCGTCTTCCTTCCCCATTCCCCAATCGCAAATTCCTTTTATAAGGATCCATTGGCGTCCTTTATAGATGCTTGCTCCAGCCACGGCATTTCCCTCCATTTCGCCACCAACGGCTTCGGGAAAGGCTGCACGCAACTCGTCAACCGTCTCTTCATGATCAACCAGCATTTGGCCTGATATCATAATTCCTTCTGATATCTGATAATTGATACCAGTCGTCTGGGTGCGTGCAATTCGTGTGGCTTGAAGAATTCCCGGGCTCGCTGATGAGCGTTCACCGCGAATAATTTCCTTCGAACCTTTCCGTTTAGTTTCATAGTCTTGAATATGGGTTGCAATCAACACGTCTCCCAGTTTTTGAAATTCACTTCCATCCTTGAAAGGTTTGAGTCCAAAACAAATTCCCGCACTTACCAGATAGCTTATATCAAGCTCCTGCAGAACATTGGGAAGCACCATTCCCGCACTGTTGACACCTATTGAACCAGCACTGGTTCTTATATGCACGATGCGTTGTGTAACTCCACGCACGAACTCTTGCACAACACCTTCGCCAACGCGTAGTAATCTGCTGGGTGAGAAACCGTGCTCACCTAGGCAAGAGAATAGTGCAGTGTCTTCGCTGTCCGTTGCAGTCGTGATGGCGACCAAACCTGTCATCTTTGTAGGCACAAAACCTCTCCATATAGTCTCAAATAGTGCATCTTTGGATGCGATACGCTCACCGGCTGCAAGAAGCCTCTGTTGACCATTGGTGTAGAACTCTTTGATCGTTTTAGGCTGCGCTGCAGTGTTGCCATCTAGCTCACGAATGAAGACTTGATGAAACAGTGTTCGTAGCGCAGCTAAGTCTTCAGGCTGATTGGATCTAGGTTTTACCGACGCCGCAACACTTTCGAGAAAGGCACCCAAATAAAAGCCAAAGTGTTCATGTTCTTGCGTTGCGTATTGAGCTAGAATTTCTTCGGTACTAGAAGTGTAGATCAGTGGTCTGCCGCCAAGTGACCGTACAATGCGCTGGATCAGCAGAAAGTCATATCTAGGAAAGTACAAATCAATTTCGCGATAGTTAAAGTCTGGAATACCGGTGCATGTTGCTAGGCCACGTTGTTCTGCGTAATTTTTCATATATATTGCTGAAATCGCCCTAGTTGTAGCGGCAATTTCTGGCGCGTTCAAGGTGGTCCCCCCCCGGTTGGACTCAAGTAAATCTCTAGTAATAGCCAAGTCATCTCGGTTTAGAATTTTGATAATTGTCGCCTTAAGCGAACTTTCGAAATGAGCTTTGTCGCCAGGATTCGCGCGTATTAGCTCAAAGTCAAACTGACTTGAGCTATATCCTGTAACGATCCTACTGAGATCGTCCGTCATACTAAATGAATTAGTTGAGCCTAGGCGAACACCCTCAAGAATGCCTGACTTTCTGTAGTAAAATGGATAGCGATCCGGCACGTGTGAATACCTAGCCTGACGATCTGCAATGAACTCGTCAATGGTCGCACTAGTACTTGTGGCGTCTATTACCCTAGCCTCAATCAGCTTCATTAGTTCTGAAAACAGTCGGGACCGAGTATTCGCGTACTCTGTTATCTGTGAGATATTCGCGGAAAACCTGTAAGGAAGTGCAACAGTCAGTGTTCGGATGATCTCAAGATCGGTATTTTCATCGCGTTCACGGCCTATCGCGCGCGCGGCCTCTCTATTGAGAAAGTCGAGAAATACTGGCTTTACTTCCACAATTAGCTCACACCGCTTCTGAAATTGTCAACACGGAAATTGGAATCCGGTTCCAATTCGACTGTGTCGATTTTTTGAGCAATGACCCAATTTGCATCATTGACCTCAAGCCGCCGTTGGATCCTCGGTAGATGTGCATATGCAGAGGATAAGTCTATCGTGCTGATCAATGTTAATGAATCAGTACTTTGAGAGAGAGACACCATTTGCTTTTTAAGCAAGTCTGCAACTTGATAGAAGCGTACCCTTTCGCTTTCACGCAGTCTTCCATTCTCAAGTCGCGAACGGCGCCCCGGTGCTAGAACTGGTAACGCCGCTCTTGCAGTACTTGAGGTCGCTCCTGTGCCATCAGTCTCAAAGAGATCAAGATCGAATTCATCAACGTACTTTCGAAGCAGGATTGAATGGCTACCTGTCAGATCTGTGAAATGGGTATGTACGCCGACACGAAAATAGAGATGATAAAGTTGCCATTGTAACGCAACGCCAGTTACTACAGGTATGTAGTCCTGTTCAATTTCAGATTGATAATCATACTTTCCTTGTTTGAGAATTTCTGTAACGCTTCGCCAGCCCTTTTCGCGATACTGCCTCGATACAAGCTTTCTTGGAACGGTTAAGATGCGGTGAGGGTGGTCTGGTTTCTTTCGAGAATAATGCGATTTCAGCCAAGACTTATGGGAAGTCTGCCTGCTATCTACTAGCCGACTTAAAAAATACACTCCTATTCCCAATCGAACAAATCTTGATTTAGTACGATGTTTCGCGATATCTTCGGCTATGCGGGCTTGAAGTGTTTTGACTATGGTGTTGTAGCTTTCATATGGCAGAGCGTTGTATTCTTCGGCAAACCCTATGATTTGAGCACCGGTAAGAGGGATACCTCGTACACTGATAATTTTCTCAGCTAAATTGAGATATTTGCTGCCTTCCAATGGATTCGCTGCCCTACTTGCCCTGTTGCCAGTCACCTTCGCACAATTGTGAAAGCATGCGCAACGCATTGGCCTTGATCGCTCCGAGCATTTACATGCAAAGGTCTGCTTTAACGTCTACTTGTGGTTGACGATGCAGATGCCGCGAAGGTCCGGTTTCCGCCCTCACTGACTTACCAGTGTATGTTCCGATACGTTTTTCGTTGCCATCCGACGTCCCATTTGTTCATGATATGTTCTTTGTTTTGATATTTAGAAAGGATACATAATGACCAAAGATCAAATCGATACTCAAACGACTGCACCGACCGCGAACCTCAAGCCCTTCATGTTAGGCTATGTGGTTCGGCCATTTAAAAACGGGAAATCTGCTTCTTGGAGCCGCGTTGGTGTGGCTTGGGCGCATAGCGACGATCAGGGCTATGATCTCTGTCTTGATGCGCTGCCTGT
>NZ_JBPOEU010000004.1:0-173552 GCF_051251695.1 Maritalea sp.
GTAAAGTCACCCGCCACCGCTGCATCGACCACCGCGCCAAACGCCTGCTGCAAATCCTGCATCATCTTGGCCCGCTCCGATGTCCGCTCGCGCTCTGCGATCTTTTCTTCTTCGGTCATTTGGTTCACCCGAAGACCGTTCTCACGGAACACTTCAACCGCACGGGCCATCTCGCCGAGTTCGTTCGTGCGGGATGTGAACGGGACGTCCGTCGCAAGTTCGCCACCCGCAAGGGTGCGCATAACGGTGGTAATCTTTTTCAACGGCTGGATAATCGTCCACCCAATTGCAAAGTTGGCCAACAGAGTTAAAAGCAATGCCGCACCAATCACCGCCAAAATGAACATCCGAGCGTTTTCTGTCACCTGTTCCAGATTTTCGCGGGCGGCTGCGCCCTTTATGTCCGCGTCTGCGATGACCACTGATAACTCGTTCGCCATGCTTTGATAAAGCGCATCAAGTTGGACTTGTAGATCGATGTAACGCGCTTTGGCCCCAGCATATTCGTCAAATCCAATATTGTAGAACTCGAGCAATTCTGCCAGTGCGATGCGTTCCAGTGGATCAACTTTTTCTTTTTGTGCGCCACGCAAAACTTTTTTGATTTGCTTATCCACGCCCAATATATTGCGGTCGCCGCCTTCAATAACAAAGTTGCGTTCAGCAAGGCGCATGCGCGTATATTCAAGGTTCACCAAGTTTGATTTGAACGGCTTGATCTTTTTCGCAACTTCTTTATCTGCTTGGGTAAAATCGTAATAAAATCCGCTATCAGCCTTTGGCGAAATTTCAATACTCGTTTCCACCAACACGTCAAATAGTCGACGATATTCAGCCAGTTGGCCCTTGAGCCGTTCGATGTTTTCCGCAATGGAGCTTTCGCCGACTTGGCTCGAAAGTACATCAAGAAGTGCCGCTGCGTTTTCGCTTTCGCTGCGCTGTTGCTCTGCAATAGCCAAGTCATCACGAAGAATAAAATCTTTTTCAAACTGACGGACTGCAAGGTTGCTCCTGCCCACGGCTTGGGCCAGCTGCTGGACCTTCGCAAAGTGCCGTTCGCCTTCGATTTCTGCGGTCTTTTGCTGTTCGGATAGTACAAACATCACGCCAACGGCGGCAATCAACAATGCACCGAGCATCGAGTTTGCCGCGATCCTCGTAGAAATTTTAAGTGATTTTAAAAATTCAAAGTTTGGCTTGAAATTTAACGCTCGTGGGAACTTCATGCGGAACACTCCTCAACACATTGTTCGAAATGTTAACGTTAATTGGTTTCTAATTGGTTTCTAACTCGCCGATCATAGACAAGCCAAATCGCAGCCAAAGCCATCTTGTTGCGTAAAGAGGATTATGAAAGTTTCAAGTTTGGCCGAATTCAAACGAAGTGCGGCAATGCTATGCGGGTCGGAAAGGTCGCCAAAAAGTTACTGATTCTTGTGTTTGAAAAACAGAACCAACTGCGGGAATGGGAAATGTTTATCATTTGAACGACATGCAGACGTTTGGCGTTTCTCCAACAAACAGTCGTAAGCCATGAAGTACGGAAAATATATCAAATATAAAAAAAATGGTGCACCGGGGCGAAGAAACCTCGAACACGGTTCTGGAAGCGCTTGAGGAATGGAATGACTATCTAAAGACCGTAAATGTTGACTTAGACGACAGCATTACGAGACCTGAAAATCGGCAACAAGCTCGGCCACGTATCCAACGTAAGGGGCCGTCACTATGAGGAAAGTTGAAGGTTTCCCTGTTGTTGCATCAATTGGCTCGGACTTTACTAATTCATCCGCGCGACCACCAAAGCCAAAGAAAAAGCAACCTCGCATTACATTTCGAGTAACAGATGAGGAAATGGCAAAACTTACTCATTTGTCCGCGGGTATGTCCTTAAGCGCTTATGTACGTGATTGCCTATTTGGCAAAGATGCAGCACCACGAAAAGTACGCAGCCGGTTGCCAATCAAAGATCAGAAAGCTCTAGGTCGAGTTCTCTTTACGCTTGGACAAACTCGTATAGCCAACAACCTCAATCAAATTGCCTATGAAGCTCATTGCGGCTCGTTATTGCTTGATGTGCAAACAGATGAACAACTGAATGAAGCGTGTCAGCACATAAAGGACATGCGCTCTGAACTAGTTAAGGCGCTTGGTGTTGGTGACGGCATAGCGCCATGATTCTGAAAGGCAGTGAACGAGGCGGCGCAATTCAGATGGCGCGACACCTTGAAAACACGCTCGACAATGAAATTGTCACCGTGCATCAGATACGAGGCTTCGTTTCTGATACAGTCGCCGGTGCTTTATCAGAGGCGTACGCGATTAGTCAGGGAACAAAGTGCAGAAACTTCATTTTCTCGCTCAGCCTTAGTCCGCCCGAAACTGAAAAGGTCCCTGTTGGGATATTCGAGAAAGCTGTTTCAGACATTGAAAACAAGCTCGGATTGGCTGGCCAACCTTGTGTGATTGTGTTCCACGAAAAAGAAGGTCGTCGCCATGCCCATTGCGTTTGGTCACGCATTGATGGGAACGCCATGAAGGCAATCAACATTTCACATTACAAGCTCAAGCTGCGAGATATTTCACGCGAGCTGTATCTCGAGCACAATTGGCAAATGCCACAAGGCTTGATGAATAGTGAGGAACGCGATCCTCTCAACTATTCCTATGAAGAATATCAGCAAGCCAAACGCGCAAAGGCTAATCCAAAAATCATCAAACAAACATTTCAGGATTGTTGGGCCGTTTCTGACAACGTGATCACGTTTGGCAATGCATTGGAAGAGCGTGGCTACTATTTGGCAAGAGGCGATCGACGCGGCTTTGTCGCCGTTGACTGGCGCGGAGAGGTTTATGCCATTTCGAAATGGGTTGGCGTTCGCACCAAGGAAGTGCAAGTCAGACTTGGTGATCCAAACAAACTAAACTCTATCGACAAAACCAATCGAAAATTGGCAACTAAATTCACGGCCAAGCTTCGACAGTACGCAGAACAAGAAGTCAGCCGACACAACGACGACGCAACGGCCATTGTTAAAAGGCGCCAAAGCCTGACGGCTTTCCACAAACAAAAACGCTATGAGCTAGAAACTCTACAGGAAGAGCGGCGCATTGCAGAAACCAAACAACGAGTTTCCAAATTGCCGAAGGGCCTAAAAGCACTCTGGTTTCGCCTTACGGGAAAATACGCCAAAATCAAAAGCCAAATTGAAAAGGAAGAACGCAATTCAGCTACGCGGTCATCAAACGATATTCAAAAACTGATCGAACAGCAGTTAGCTGAGCGGCGCATACTTCAACATGAAATTAAGCGAGAACGTCAACGTCACACACTAGCTTTCAAAAAACTCAATCGAGATATTGGAAAAGCTCTGAATGCAACTCCGGACGAGCAAGAACCATTCAACAATAGAGAAAACACACGAAATCAAGCGCATAGAAGCGCTCGCCGCCGCACGTTAGATTACAGTTGAATGTTTCGATTTTGTAAACGAGATCGAGATTCAAAAACTCCAAATTAGGTAGAATACCGTTTTCCTGTTTCTTGATCATTCCAATAATGAACCTGTCATTGACGCGCTGGTCATTTGCGAGCATTCACAGGTCCAACGTGAACAGTTTCTAAAGCAAGATTGAAGCTGCTTCATCATTGTTCTGTTGTCTTTCAAAGGACGAAATTTTGAGTTCATTTCTTTAAGAACTTTACTCCAGATTTTTGAAGTTTGTCGGCAAAGTCTTTCACATTGCGAGAGCCTCTGGAGTCTTTTGCGAAAGAAAACCTTATTTTTTCTCTAGCCCGTGACAATGCGACAAAAAAGACATTCACATCATCGTCGTTACCCCAAAATGCATCGTCATTGAACTCCAAGAATATGACGGTGTGGTATTCTAATCCTTTGCTTTTATGGATCGTCATCAGCCGAACGCTGTCGTCCCCTTCCATATTTGAAATGCAGTTTTCCCATGTGGCTGTTTCGCTCGTGCATTCTTGCAGAAACTCTTTGAAGCCTGAAATTGCATCCAACAGTCTGTCACCGCTACCATATTCTCTGTAGGCGCGTCTGAACTCATTTGGCGTAGCTTCCGCTAAAATCGCGTCTGTGAGTTCGTCGACGGAGACTTCGTTTGGTTCGCGATTTCCTATAAAGGAGCTGACGCCTTCAATCAAAGCTCTCACTATTATCAATGAATCACTGTGCCCACGATCGGTGTTGATATCAATTCCTCTGATGTCAGCAACTATGTCCCTACAGGCCTGAAAAGGGTTGCCTACTCTAACATTGGTCGCAAGTTTCAAAACGGCAAAGAGAAACTCATAAATTCGTTCTTTCACTAGGTCTTGAATGGCTATCCCGCCAACAGTTCTTGCTTCATTCCGTATCTTGATATCTTTATTCTCAAAATCCGCGCGAATTCGATTTTCAACATCGTCGACTCTTATTCTCGCCAAGATAACAATGTCGGACGGCTTCATATTTTCGTTCTGAGCCAACTCATTCTCTATGAATTCAGCTAAGTGACGTCCTTCATCGTCTCTTGTCTCGAAGACCCATCCTTCGGTCGCATCTTCAGGTACTGGATCGTCTTTTCGCGCCGCTTCAGTTTCAACGTAGTCGTCGTCAAATGTTTCGGCTAAAGAATTAATTAGGTCCACTATCGCTTTATTTGAACGAAAATTGAAAAGCAGGCGATCGCTCTCAGCATTAAAATCATACTCGTAACGATCAAAAATATCCGCCTTGGCTCCGGCCCAACGCATGATGGCCTGGTTTGAATCTCCTACTGCTGTTATAACGGCTTCAGAATTTAGGAACGCCGCTTTGACCAAATCATATTGTTGATCGGTGACATCTTGAAATTCATCGAGGAACACTTGCGTATAAGTATTTTGTAACGCAGATTTTATCGTTTCTTCACGCCTTATTATATAAGCCGCAAGAAGCATTATCATATCAAAAGTAATATTTGATCGCACCGCACTTAGATTGTGGTTCCACCATAAACGACGTATTTTCTGTTGGTTGGTGGTCGCATCTTCAAGTGTTGTTTCGGGTACCCGCTCGTGAACAATTTTGGCCAATTGGGCGTTATTAAAGCCGCGGATGGATGGAACATCAGCGCTGTATGCGTTTCCAAAATCATCCCAAATATCTCGATTGGGAAATATGACGCGATAATCACTTGAAGGCTGGAATTCTGTAGGCAAGGCTTCACGAAACTGATCGACTATCCTTTTTGCAAAAGAATGAAGGGTCAAAGACTCGAAGCGTGCAGCTAGCTCCGGCGAGCATCTTTTTTCTACTCGATTTTGTAGATTACGAGCAGCATCAACTTTGAACGATATTGCGAGAATCCTTTTCGGGACGGGACAAACCCCAGTAGTCAAAAGATACATTGCCCTTTGAGCCAGCAGTTCAGTTTTCCCCGCTCCCGGTCCAGCTAAGATGGAGGCAGAGGCATTTGCTGTCGCTATTTCTAGAGCTTTTCCCTCCAAGCTAATTCCGGGAGAAGGCTGCCAATCTTGAGGTTTAACGATTGTCATTCTGCGTCACCACCCGGCTTGCGAGCGGGAGCGGCCAGTAACATTTTGGCTTGCTCTACGAGTGCTTTAAGCGGTTCGGGACAATCATCTATTATGTTCTGATCGGATAATTGCCCTAGTGCATTGTAGTGCGACGCTGGCTTTGCTCGGGATTTGAAGAGGTTTTTATAGGCGTGCAACTCTTCATTGAAAAAAGGCTGGCCAATCCGATTGAGTTCGACATCCCCAAGTCCCTTCTCGCCAAAAACTGATACTGAAATTTTGGCAATGTCGTCCTTGGCTGGATCAAATTTTTTCGTTGGCTTATAGGCAGCAGGAAAGGCCTTGATCATCATCATGTCGAGGTCGAGATATGTGGAATAGTAAACACCATGCTGGCGAAGCCATTCAGTCCAACCACCCACAGTAGTGCCGTCTATTCCGTCATTTGATGGGATTTGAACGCTCGGATCTGATGGGAAACCAGCGTCAGCGAGCCACTTCGCGGCATTCACTATGCGCCCCATACCCCCACCGTGCCGACCAAGATCGAAATCCAGAAGCGTCAAATACGGAATGTTTAAGCCCGTCGCCAGTTTCCACAAATGCTGCGCATGCCTGCCACCGATTGGGACGAACGCGATAAAAGACGGATCAAGAGGAGTGCCCAGAGCTTGGGCAATTCGCGGCACTACAATTCTCTCGCTATCACCTTCCCCGATAATAATCAGTCTAGCAAAATAGATTTCCGGGTTTGCAAGGATTGCTTGCGTAACAAATTTGTCTTCGTCAGACCCCAATTCGGGTAGCGGTATTTCACGAATGTCAGAGATTAACGTCTGCCGGCAATTTCTCACATACCTAACATTCCTTGGTGCTATCCGCGTTAAAATGCTCGTCGAATGACTGGTAACAAATGACTGAGCGTCACCCTCCTTGTTGAGTTTTTCCAGCAAGGAAATAAGCCGCGGAAGATAGAAAGGTGACAGATGATTTTCTGGTTCCTCCAAAGCAAAAATCGTCAGTGGCGGGGGCGAGAAATCAAGGGTTTTAAAGCCGTCGAGTTCTCCTGGAGTTGCCGCTTGCATTTTCCAAATTAGGTTATGTAGCGTCGCAGAAAGTGCGAAGTACAGAAGTGATACCTGCCCTTCACTTAGCTCTTCAAGTTGTCTCTGACCGCCGCCTGGTGATTTCTCAAATCGTAAAGTTAGCTCCCGAATGAGTTGTTCAAATTCGGTGGCAACCACACTCACGATCGGATCGGCATCATAATGCCCATCATGGAGAGCGCCCCAGAAAGACTTCAAGTCATCTCTTACCGAACCAACTGCTTTTTCGGAATTCAGACTGGCTTCTAAGTCCTTAGCGAATTTTTGTGATTTGTCTCTTGTCGCCTGATCCCAATCCGCTGAACGTTCAATTCGTTTCAGCACGTTCTTTAGGGCGTGTCGGGTTACCCCAAGAGAGTCGCGGTGCGCAGGAATATAAACAAGTTCCGCGAACTGGGTTGCGCGCCCACGAAGCGGTGTTTTGCGCTCATCATCAGGCCCAAAAGGTACCTGATCGAGAGTCCTGATGGTGTAAATCTTTACCTCGATATCATCTTCAAACGACTCGGAGCGTTTATAGAGGCATTCGAGTGCTATTCGAACCTTGAGCGACTTGTCCTTCGCATTGAAGAATATGTCGTTGAAAACGTGTGGTATCGCATCGGGGTTTGTGAATCCAAATACAACATCGATCACTACTTCTCGTTCATCAATGCTCTGGCTGTCCTCACCATAACCGAAATGGACATCTGCCTTTTGAATTCGGCGTTCAGCTGCGATGGGAGAGAAAAGTCTTTTTAGAGCCTCTAGTACGGCTGATTTTCCAGCGCCATTGTCTCCTACTAGGCCCGTCACGCCAGGGTTGATACAAGTATTTGCGGCCTCGTTTCCAAAGCACCTGAAATTTCTGATAGAGAGAGACTCAATGTGCATAGAATGAAGTATCCTTAAATGTATAGTGACGAGACGGTACTACCTGCGTCCCGATTTGATCTAGAAATCCGATTTTCAAAGTAGCCAAATATTTGATCTGTTTTTCTTACTAAATCTTCACCGGTATACTGCTCCACCGGCAGGCCCGTGCGGTCATCATAAAGATAATCGTATATTGATTGCCGGAAGCGGTCGCGGGTCGAGGTTTTCGAGAAAATATCCTGCACATCTCGCATTTGCTTTTCGAGTTCCTGCAAAAGAGAAACTGCAACGGACTTAATTTTCTTGATGTCGGGCTTCGATAGGTCGGGTTTTAGTAACATGTCAAAAACCGCGAGTTGCTGTTCCGTATCCAAGCCCTCCTTGACGTGGCGTTTCTCTTCTTCCGACATCTCAGCGGTTAACCGCATCAATGCCTCAAACGTGGCTTCAATCGTATTTTTATCTTTTTCCTTGTTGTAATCTCGAACAATCTCGTCGAAACGCTCTTGGAAATCAGTACGTAAAGGATTCTGCTCCAGCATTTTCCGGAGCCGGTTTTCGACCACTGTCCTGACGTCCTGCACGTCAGATCGTTTGGTCTCGCTTTTCGCAAACTCTTTCCGCAATAAGTCAAAGTTGATCTTGGATATGTCGAAGACCTTGTCGTCAGAATCGACATCAGCCTTCACATCGATCGCATCACTGACGATCGTGTTTAATTTTTGGATTACCTCTGAAGTGTCCGCACTTTCACGATCGTCTTGAAGGGTCTTATAGACGAAGCTGATCGCTTCAGCGTCAGCGCGGAAAACTTGAACGCCCTTAAACGTCAGGCAGGCTTTGTATTTTCTAAAGGCGGAGCGTGCAGAAATCTCAAACTTCTTGCGGCTTTCATCATCGATATTCACGGCTTCCTTGGCATTTAACAGTGCCTTATTGCGTGCGAAACCGGTTGCTGCCTTTAATTTTGCGAGATCAAAGCCATTATCATCCAATTGGCTACGAACAAACTCTATCGCTTCTGCCAGTTCTTCCAGAAGTTCTTCTTCGGGATGCAACGGATCATTTTCGGTGCCTCCTTCGCCATCGAGGCCACCTTCGCCAGTATGCCCCGCAAAGGTCGACAATGCTTTTCGAAGGTTCTTCAAAATCCCGCAGTAGTCTACAATCAAACCATTGTTCTTGCCTTCATGCACACGGTTTGCACGGGCGATTGCCTGCATCAGCGTGTGCGCTTGCAACGGCTTGTCGAGGTAGAGCGTCGAGAGCGAAGGTACGTCAAAGCCCGTTAGCCACATGGCACATACAATAACCACGCGGAACGGATGCTCTTCGCGTTTATAAGCGGACTCAACGTCAAGACGCTTCCCGTCTTCGAGAAGGAAACCTTCCCGCATCAGTTTACGGTGAGGTAGAATATCTAGGTCCCACTTACGAAACTTGTCGACTTCACCTTGCTCATCACTAATCACGACTGCCATTTCGGTTTCGCGCATCCATGCAAGTTGGCGCTCTCGAACCAATTGATCTTGATCGTCTTTCGCCGTTGGAAGGTCGGCTTCCAACTCCGTAATTCTAGCCTTCCAAGCCTCAAGGAAGTAGCTATGCATGCGAACCGCGGTGATCTTGTCGATCGCGACGAACATCGCCTTTCCGGTTTCCCAGTTGGTCGAATAATGCTCTGCGAAATCGGTCGCGATATGCTTCAGACGCTTCTCGGCTGTGACTACATGATATTCGCGCTTGAGCTCGTTCTCTAATTTCGCAGCCACGTCCGCATCGCTTATTTCAGCCTCTGCTATGGCACTGGCGAGCTTCTCATTCAACCCTTCCGCAGACAGTCCGAGCTTGTCACCACGCGCGTCGTAGTAGAGCGGAAGCGTGGCATTATCCTCGATGGCTCGCTGAAAGTCATAGGTGGATATGTAACCACCAAAGACGCGCTGCGTGATTTCATCGCTTGTGAAGAGCGGGGTTCCGGTAAAGCCAATGAAGCTGGCGTTCGGCAGGGCGTCCCGCATGTTCATCGCCAGCGTACCGTACTGCGTGCGGTGCGCTTCGTCGGTCATGACGATGATATTTTCCCTATCGGAATAGGCCTCACCGCCTTTTATCTCTTTGTTGAACTTCTGGATCAGCGAGAAAACAAATGCTTTCTGCTGGCCAAGTAAGTTCTTCAGTTCGTCACCGCTATCCGCGCGGCATGGGTCTTTGTCATTGTTGGCCAGACCAACACCGGCGAAGGTGTCGTAAATTTGCTTGTCCAGATCGGCACGGTCGGTCAGCACGAGGAAAGTGAAATCACCGCCCAGCTTGCGCCGTACTTTCTGCGCGAACAGTGCCATAGAATAAGACTTGCCGGACCCTTGCGTGTGCCAGAACACACCAAGTTTCCCATCACGTTCCTTGCGTTCGATCACCGATTGAAGCGCGCGATTAACCCCAAGATATTGGTGGTTCCGCGCAACGATTTTGGCCAGTTTTCCAGTGCTGTCATCAAACAGAATGAAGTTCTCAAAGATGTCGAGGAAGTTGGCCTTGGTGCAGATACCTTTCACAAGGGTCTCCATCTGCACGACGCCTTTTTCGCCCTCGGCTAGGCGTTTCCAATCACTGAAGTGTTCGTACTTGGCGCTGATCGATCCGACCTTGGCTTCGATCCCATTCCCCAGCACCACAAAGGCGTTGAAGTGGAAGAGCTGCGGAATCGTGTCCATGTAGTCTTTGAAGTTGTCGTCATATGCGCGGCGCAGTGATTTGTCGGGGCGTTTCAGCTCCACGAACATCAAGGGCAGGCCGTTGACGAAACCGATGATGTCGGGGCGGCGGCGGTGGCCATTGGGGCCGCTCACCCACATCTCACGCACGCATAGGAAATTGTTGTTGTCGGGGTTGGCGTAGTCGAAGACCTTCAATCGCGCCTTCTTGATCTCACCGTTCTTCTTGTAACTGGCGACCACCCCATCGCGGATCAGCTCATATTTCTCGCTGTTGGTCTGAACGGTAGATTGAAAGGCCAGCGTGTCGGTGATCTGGCGCAGGGCGTAGGTGTAGGCCTCATCAGGCAAGCCAGGGTTCAGGCGGATCAGCGCTTCCCCCAAATGACGGGTTAGCACTACCTCTCGGTCGGACTTGCGGCCAAGCGTTCCCTCTGGCCCAAAGGTCTCGGTGTTGAACCCGAAGACAGTGTCCCAGCCGAGTTCGTCCTGCAAATACTCTGCGAGAGTGGCTTGGGCTAATTGGTCTTCGGTATAATCATTCATGTTTTCAAATTTCTAATCTGCCGTCCATTAAACGAGGAAGAAGCAGATCACGTGCTTCTGCTAAACGGAGGCTTTGCGCCTCCAGCCGTTCGATCTGTTCGTATATTGGCTGAATGTAATCAGTAAAATCATTCAGAATACTCTCGCTAGGCCAAATGGTGGGCAGCCTTTGCAAGTCCTTCGGATAAACATGCGGCTGAGCTGCCCCCTTTTGCATAGCATGTATTTGTGGAGCATTTTGCAGTAAGAGTTGGTGAATGAAATGAATTCTCGGGTTTGTGGAGCCTGCGATGAATGAGCAGTCGGATGCCCAGATATCTGTGAAGTAGATTCCAACGTGGCCAGCGTTTGCGCCGGATGCACTAATTGTAATCACGGGGCCTTTCACATTGGGAGTATCGTGAAAATATGCGGGCTTTAGGCCGCCTGCGACGACAGGCACTCTCCCGAAATTTACATCCCTTTTTGTGATATTTCGACCCTTTTTAATCTCAACTCGATCCCCAAGTGCTACTTCGTCCCACTCTTCCGGCACACCGTTGACGATCATGACGTGCTCGTGGCCGGGAAAGCGGAAATGGACAAACCATTCGCGATACAAAAGCCGTGCAGCTTCTTCTAACAACGCAATCCGCCGTCGGTTGTTTTGGATCAGGTCGTCGTATGCAGCAAGGCAACCGGCAATTCTCTTCTGATATTCAACAGGAGGGGTGGGTATGTCGAACGAAAGGATTTTCGCCAGACTTAGATTATCCTGGGTAGCCCCCTTGGAGACGCTTCGAAAATGCGATTTCATCAAATCGAGAGCGTGTTTGACAAATCTTAGATCGGCTTTTTCATTGTCGGGGATGAACCCAACAATGCTATCAGGAAAACACGCAGGGAAATTTAGAACGGCAGTCTTCGCAGTATTTTCCCCCGCAATGGTCATGCAAAGAGTTTCTTCTGTCCAAATCTTGCTTTGTTCCAATCCTTTATCATTGTAAGTTTGATTGTAGGACTCGATGTAATAGTTTGCGGATGCAATATCAGCAGTCTGGACAAACGGATAATCTCCCCCATAGAGGGAAGGGTCATTGCGTGGCCTATGCCTCGAACGTCCGCGTCCGACACTTCCAAGTTCATCGAGTTTCGCCGTAGCCCAATTCATGCGATCAACTCTTTAAGATTACGGGAAATCTTCGCCGCTAAATCTACCGCTTCGAGGTTTAGCCCTTCGATCTCAATATGAATGTCGCGCAAGGCTTCCTCAAAATCGAAATCCTCGTCCTCTTCCTCTGGGGCAACGCCAACATAGCGGCCAGGCGTCAAACTCCAGTCGTTGTCCTGCAGTTCATCGCGGTCGACCAGCTTAGTCAGCCCCTCAACGTCGCACAACTCGGCCTCAGGAAACCGGATTTGCAACCATTCCGCGTGGGTTTGGAAATACCGCGCCAGTTTCAGGTGCTCTGTCACCTCATGCCGCGCCGCGTCCAGTTCGTTCAAGCGCTTCTTGCCCTCGGTGGGTTTCGTTCCATTGGCCACATCGGCCTGATGCACACGGGTCGCCAGTTTGTAGAGGTGGTCGATTTCCTTGACTAAGGCCTTAGCCTGATCTGCAACCAGCCCGAATGCAGCGCTAGAGGCTTTGAGCCCGTCATTGTCGCGTGGGGCTTCTTCCCAATGCGCGGTGCGCGCCTCGGTTGCACCTGCGCTGAGCGCGGCGACATCAGTCGTCACGATCGCAGCCAGCTTGTGCAGTTCCTCGTCATCATGCGCTCCGGTCACGGCTTTCAGAGCCTTTTCGAACCCGGCGAAATCGCAGGCCTGCATTTGTGTAAAGGCGGTTTCCAGATAGTCCTGCACTAACGTCAGAAAGCGGTCGGCCTGCCCGCGATACAGCCACACGATGCTAGCCAGGTTCTGCTGCTGCTCAGGCGTAAAGTCGCAAATCTTACGCGTCACCTTGCGGTAGACATTGCGCGCATCGATCATCAGCACCTTGTCTTTGAGGTGCTCGGGTTTGCCCTTGTCAAAAAACCACAGTTCGCAGGGCACCGTACGGGTGTAGAAAAAATTGCTGCGAATAGCCACCATGACATCCACATCGCCGGTTTTGATCATCGCCTCGCGCACCTTGGCCTCACCGCCGCCAGCAGAAGAGCACTGCGATGACATGACGATGCCAGCACGACCGGTTTCTGACAGGTAGGCGTGGAAGAACGACATCCAGACGTAGTTGCCGTTGGACACCTTGCCGCCTTTGTTCACCCCAGGCAGGCCGAATTCCAGACGGTCGTCATTCTTGATTTTCTCTGCGTCAATCTCATCCACATTGAAGGGCGGATTGGCCATGACGAAATCAAACGGCCCTTTGTCCTTGTGCGGGTCGTCGTAGTAGGAAATCGCCTTGCTGATATCGCCCTCAAGCCCATGAACCGCCAGGTTCATCTTGGCGAGGCGGATCGTCGTCGGGTTCTTTTCCATCCCGTAGAAGGTCACACGGTCGCTTGGGTTAGCTTTCATCTTCTCGATGAAATGGGCGGACTGCACGAACATGCCGCCAGAGCCGCATGCGGGGTCGATGATCTTGCCGTGGTCGGGCTCGATCACGTTGACCAGAGTTTGGACGATGGAAACAGGCGTGAAGAATTCGCCGCCATCGTGGGCTTTCTGGTCGGCAAACTGCGTCAGGAAGTATTCGTAAATGCGCCCGAACACGTCACCATCTGCTTTTTGAAGCGCAGGATCGTTGAAGGTGCGCAAGAGCCGACCAAGATCGTCGTCGCCTAGTTCTTGGTATTCGGATTTGGGCAAGGCGCCATCAAGGGACTGGTAATCAGTTTCAATGCTTTCCATTGCAGCGATAACCGCACCGGCGCGATCCCCTCCGTCAGGGATAGCAACTAGGTGATCGAATTGCGCTTCGGGCCTCAAGAAGATTGAGCCGCGCTGCGAAAAGTCTTCTTTTGTGAGCCGGCGCGTGACGCCGCCGCGCGAAGGAAGTGATGCCTTGATGTCATCCTGGACGCGCAGGAAGCGGCTGTAGGCATGGCGCAGGAATATGAGTCCCATAACAGGCAGGAAGTATTCGTTGCTGGCGAAGTTGGAGTTAGCACGAAGGTGGTCAGCCACTGACCAAAGTCGTTTTTCAATTTCGCCTACGTGATCCATATTCCACTTTCTTTTCAGTATTTTCAGCCGCAGTATCAAATTGGATTTCGTTAAATATCAATAGTATTGATGCCACAGGTTGAGGCGGCATTAAAGGGAATTTGTGCTTTAATGCATAGGTTTAGCATACTGGTCGTGCCTGTACTATTGATAGCGCGCACGATTCTAACAGCTCATCCGTTTCAAGGTTTTTGATTTGCCCCCTAGTTAGTGATTTTTATGAGGAAGTGATTTCTCCTTCCGTATTGGCATTGCCCTAAAGGCATAGTCGCGCTGAAGGCGTCTCCATGAAGTGGGCTTTGGGGTTTTCAGGGGAGCAGGAACGCTCCCTTGAATGGTGGTGCAGCGACTAAACGATTGCGAGTGATTAATCGGTGATACGATTTACTGGCATGAATGAAACTGGGCCAATCTCTCATTGGTACTGATGTAGTGAATGCCACAGGCCAGAGGGATACAACGGGAGAGCGCTAGCGTCTCCCTTGTCAAGTGGTGATGCCTGACCCGCAGGGTTCAGACAAACGAAGTTTGTCTGACAACACACATCTTGCGAAGCGTCTTAGACTGTACTTCTTCTAACTTTTCACCTTAGGCGGCGGTTCATGAACCTTGCCACATGCGCCAGATTTGCATCTTGATAAAGAATCGACTGACCAAACTATCTTCCTTCGCGCTAAGGCTTGAAGCGCCAAATAGGAATTCCAGTCTTCCTCTAGTTCCTCAACAATCATGTTGGTAAACTCTAGTCTTCCTAACGTGTCGGGAAGGCCTGTAGAATGATGGGACACACCGGACACGCGTAGTTCTCGGTGGAAGCAAGCATCAAGAAACTGGTTGAGATACAAAGAGCGGAACGCATCGGTGTAGGGCTAGGCACAAGGTTTAAAGTTAGTATTCAAGCAAATCAATGATGTGACGGCAATCCGACATCAGAAAACTTGGACGAGTTTGTGGACTAAATTGGTGTATGGCCGGCCGCAAAAATGTGATGTATCTGGAAAATGTCCTGTGAATATTCACGTGAATGATGCGTTTCTTTCACCCCGTTGTTATGAGGAGAAATGGAAGAAGAAGCCAATTCTCCGGGGAAGGTCATTCCCAATTCTTTAAATCTCTTTTTCAAGATTCCGCCAACATTCCCTATTGCCACAGTAACTTTGCCGTCGAGGACATAGGCGAGCATTCCACCATGTTTGACATTCTTTGCGTACTGCCCTCGGACAAAACGGAGCATGCCGTGAGTGACATATTCAGCGGTGTACGGGCGGCGCTTGCCATCAGCCTGAACGACGTTGAGGCGTTTGCATTCAAGACAAAAATAAATGTCCTCTCGTGGCACTGTCGGTGAGAAGGTAATATCCATACGCCCCTGATCCTCTCCGGCATTGGGTTCCAACTCGACGGTTTGAATATCAATGCGAAATGGTAGCTTGGCACTATCCCTGTTTTGACGAAGTCGGCGGCATAGCTCCTCCGTTGTTGGATCCTCGCGTGCATCAGACGCTAGAGGCGGCATCGTCTTCCATGTCTCCAGAACTAGATTTAGAACGTCGGGTACGAGCGTATCAATCAGACCTATCCACTCGTCAGGTGCACCAATAATGTTCATGCATTCTCCTTTCGAGAATGCATGAGAATGGTTCCAGCAACTTCATCTGCATCGTTAAGGGCGGTTGTTTGAGTCCAGTGCCTTTGCGCGAGGGGTTTGACGATATAAAGTCGATTGCTATCAAAAACCATAATCCCCCGAATAGGGTCAATTATTAGCTGCTTCCGAGGGACGGCTCTTCGTAAGCGATCTAAAGATTGAAGAATATTTTTGTCAGGCAAAATCATTGGTTCCTTATGCTGTGGTTTTGGAACTTTCTCCAAAACCACAATGCCGATACCTAGAGCATCTGATCGATCCACGGCTCCTCGAACAGCACTATCGGCCCCCTTCGCCCAAATGTTGAGCATGTTGCAAAGTCGATCCTTGTAGGCTTGTTGGCCTTCCGTGGTAGTATGGCTGACGGTCGGGACTGGCATCCTATTCTGAGTTGGCTGAATGCTAGTAGTAATGACGTTAAGTGTGTCCTCGATTAGAACTTTTTCCAAAGGCTGAATGTCGAAATACTCTTCAACAAGCGGCTCGATCTTTGCGTTAGCCATTTCGATGGAAGGCGAGTGTTTTAGGAAGTTTTCACTTGCTCGCTTTGATGCCGTATCTACGATTGATGCAACTTCATTTATGATTTCTAGGCCGCGATTCTGGTCCAGCGTTTTGCCTGGAAACGGAAATGGCAAGCGCATCAGTTCAGTGACATGAACCTCTTCATGAAACATAGATCGATTATGAGATGTGTGGAACGCAATATATTTTGCCAGCCGCGAGCGTAAGTATGCAGCTAGAAATATCAAAAAATTGCGGTCTTTCTTAGGCCCATGAATGCCTCGAATGGAATGCTGGAAACAAACAGGAAAATCCGCATATACAACCCAATTAAATCCTTTTGGTATCAGAACGTGAGGCGCTTCAAATATTTTGGTGTTCGTATTTGATTTTTGCCGCAGGCGTTTGACTTTTGAAGTCAGCTTTTCACAGTCCTCTGCCAGCAAAAACAGGTCTACACCCCGCTTTGTTGCTCCACTTGCGTTCAAAAATTTTGTCGTAGGTAATTCGACTGTCTTTGCCTTATCCGGATCGTCGTTTTCCCCCAATGGCTGGAAGCCTTCAGCCATAAACCAAGGCTTGCTGCAGTCCTTGTCCCGTGATTGTCGAACATGGTCGCGCAAACGAGGGTACAGGTAGAGTCTGTCAAGAAAACGTATATCGCGCTGCGAGCCCCAAAAGCTACGGGTCCATGTTTGGGGACCATCCAACCCATCGAGATCGTCTATGAGTTCCTTGAGGGAAATTTCGTCTCTGTCTAGTGGTGATACCGGTATCACCTCAGCTTGTGTGGTTATCCAATCTGCCTTCGGAGTCCAATACTTGACACGGTGCTCTTCAGTCGTTGGAGGAACGCATTGATAGTTTACAACAATTGCGGGGTGTCGAGCTTCGTTGAAGAGAAATTTGCGTAGGTCGGCAAGGTTTACGACACGATGCAAGGTGTGCTGAATCATCCAAGCCTTTTGGAATTTTTTGGCGGTTGGACCGTGATTCAGCAACACGCCATGCGGTAAGATGAAGCAGACATGCCCACTTTGCGAAACATGTTCCCCAGCCTTCCAAATGAACGCATTTGCGATTTGGTTGTCTGGAAGAGGCTTGTTTTGTTCTCTGCACCATTTATCCGCTGGCGTTCCTTTTTTTGCAATGCTGCCCCATGGTGGGTTTCCAATGACGAGGTCAACATTGTTGAAGTTCTTTTCAAGTTCAGCAATTGAGCTGAAATCTTCAAAGAAATCACTACAATACAGGTTTCCACTTGGCGATCTGGTTCCCCCTATCGCCTGAACTACAAGGCGCGGAAGCGCGCGCCCCTTCTTTTGCAGCTCTTGAATGTTCCTGGGTGCCAATTGATCGAGATACGCCAAATAGAGACTGAACGCGGTAATACGACAGGCTGTTGGGTTTATATCCACACCGAACAGGCTATTTTGCAGCAGGTGCATCAGCTCCCTTGCGCGACGATCATTGCGCGCTTTTGGATTGGCTTGCTTCCATTCTTCCGCTAACCGATTGAACAAACCGACGAGGAATATTCCCGATCCACAGGCTGGATCAAGAAATTTTTTGCCAATCAAAGAACCCTGTTGTTCAAGAGCTGCATCCAAAACGATTTCTGCGAGAAACCTTGGTGTGTAGAAAGCGCCCTTCTGCTGATCTTCCGCCTTTAGAAAGTGCTCATAAATGGCACTTATGGTTTCAATAGGGATAAATTTAAAGTCGTAAGGCCAAAAGGGAAGCTGTCCGGTGCGAACTTTCGTTCCATGGAAAAAGTCATTTAGAATTTCGACGTGTTTGTTCGTAATCTTTCGGGCCTCGACCTCCAAATCGTCGCTGAACAAGTCGCCGTTGAAATCCGTTCCGAGTTTTTGAAAGAGTTTATACAGCGCGGCCTTGGCGTCTCTTACCGGTTGTATCTTCAACACGTCCCGCAGGTGTTTCAGCCCTTCAAACCCGAGTTCATTCAAGTAATTTTCGCCGATCACCCCGCGATCAAATAGATAGCAAGCAAAAACCAACCGGCAAAGCAAAGCGTCGAGTACGCCAGATTCAATGTTCCGCTGCGTATTTTGATCGAGTAATTCTCGGGCATCTTTCAGATTACCCAGTAGGTCATGATCAACGCGGTGATCCGGATTGAACGCAGAAGAATACCGACGAAAAAATTCTCCTGACTCCACTGAGACAAGAAAGTTGCTGAGCTCCGATGCCACGCGATCCAGCGTAACAACAAGTGACTGCGGGTTATTCTGAGATTCCTCACTGGGCGCGGGTCGAGACATACCGGAATATACATGCACTTGGTCGTCCGAAATCAGAACGAGTACTGGTGCACTCCCATGATTCCAGAACTGCCGATGCAGCCGAATTACTTCATCGCCCCCTATTGAATTCACGCGTTTAAAGTAGATGAGCGGTGTGTTCTCAGAACAAAGTATGCCGTCCAATTCCAGCAGCTCGAAGGCATGTCGTAGCACATGAGATTGCGGCACTGACACCCCGAGATCGCCTGTTCCCGAGAAGAAATTAGGGCAGCTTTGGTGGTCAATGCCAAAGTCTTTTTGCCAGCTTTTCTTGGTGTCAGTGGTCATCGGAGACGTCTCCTGACCCGCATACCATCCGGCATGTCATTTGAGCCGAGCTGATAGGCCCACTTCGAAGACAATTTGACGGACACAATTGGATAACCCTGACGTTTAAGGAAAAGCACGTCCCGATAGATTGTAGGAATTGAAACATTTAGCTTTTCGGCAAGAGCATCAGAGGAGTAGGTGCCCGATTTCACAAGAACCAGAATGTCCTCATGCCTTTTCGAAATTGCAACTGCCCGATCATACCTCATAGAAAGCCCCCATTGCTTTCGAATCTATCCAATTATGATAGACTTGAAGCCACAACCATTCAAGGCTAATTCGAGAACACTCCCCCGATTGACGATTAAACTGTCAAGCATTTCATAGGCAAATGCAATTTTTCTATTGAGTGAACTCAGACGCGTTTATCGCTGTATTTACAAATGGTTCAACGAGTGGACTTGCGGGTTTCGCAAACTCAGAGGTGAGATTTAACGCATCTGCGGGCGGCTTATAATCGGGCATGTGCTGAGCTACTTCCTCTGGCATAAAGTCTTCAAGATCAGCGGATAGTTCGTCAAGCCGCTCTTGTGTGACCCCCTCTTTGCTTGCCTCTTCTCGTGCGGCGTCAGTCAATTCTTCGAACTCATGGATTCTATGTCGCGCATCCAAGACATTTTCTTGCTCTGCTTTCAACGAGCCGCGTTCTTTCAGCGCATCTAAGAAGCTATCTACTGGTCGGTGGTCAGCCGCAAAATTATCATATGCGTATTCATCATCACTAACTTCACTTCCCCACTCGTCATAAGCTTGGCTACGTTCAGCGTTCAAGAAGACACGTCTACCATCATCCATGATGTTCGCGTGTTCCCAATGTGGGGCAAGCCTGTTCTCAACGGCGAGCATACGTTTTGCAATGTCGTCAAGCAGCGCTTGGTTTTCGATCAGCGCTGCTGTCGATGCTTCGTGATAGGTATCAAGTTTGGTATTGAATAGTTTGATTTGGTCGCTTGTTGCAGTTGTGGTTTCAATCGCCGCCGCCAAAATATCGTCATCAAGTTTTCGTTCGCTATCGACACGCTGTTTTGCTTCTTGACGCGCTTTGACAAACCACTTCTGCTGTCGAAGCCAATCAGATTGGCTTCGTTCTTTATGCTTGAACTGGTCTATGAGTTGTATCAATTATTCTCCACATTCCTTACTTACCAAAATATATAAAAGCGCCGCTGGTTGCCTTGTTGGGTGCTTTGCAAAAAAAGCATCAATTAACGGCCATCTATCAATCTCACCGCCTAACCAACTAGTGATACAACGAAGTCCTTCACTATCTTTATTTCCGTTTCTCCATCTTGCATATGCCAATCCATCTACTATTCCTGTAACATAACTCACCTGCTGATCTGAGGTCATTTCATTGACGACAAAGCCAGCATCTAAATTCTTTGCAGACGCATCTTTAGCAACCCCAAATAAACCTAGAAGTATTATGGCAGCAACTTGTTTATATTTACTTAATTTAAACCATTTTGTAATGGACATATATGACCGTTTTTGTCATATTTTACTTTGTAAGTCTTGATTTGTTATAATATTGATATGATATAAGAATTTCAATAGCTTGGCTAAAAGCACATTTCCATCGAAACTCGCAGACAAAAGAGGTCATTTATGTGACATGCGTGAGCATGTTTGATTTTTACTAAGGTATTGAAATATATGAAACTTGGTTATCTTCGCGTCAGCACAGAGGAACAAAACCCTGACCGTCAAATTGACGCGCTCAAGTCAATTTGTGACGAACTATATATCGAGAAGTTCAGTGCGAAGACCCAAAATAGGCCAATATTCAAGTCAGTACTGAGCAAATTACGCAAAGGAGACACTTTGGTTGTCCTGTCAATTGACAGAGCATTCCGCTCCACTGTTGATGCGATCAACCAGGCGGATCGACTTCGCTCGTTAGGAATTGAGTTCCAAATCGTAAATATGGCGATGGACACAAGTACCGCTGATGGCAAATTGGCCTATACTATTATGGCAGCGGTTGCCCAACATGAAAGCGACCGCATTTCTGAGCGGACAAAACAGGGCATTAGGGCCGCGCGAAAGCGCGGCGCGATTTTGGGCAGGCCAAGAAAGCTTTCTGCCGCCGATGTTCGCAGCATAAAGATAAAGCTGGATATGGGTGAAACAAGCCTAAGTGAGATCGCAAACGAATTTGGTGTCCACCCCCGCAGTATCCAACGTGCTATAACAAGAAATAGAAAGCTTCATCAGCCGTCAGAGCTAACTTAACTCAGCTACCGATCAAGGTGGCGGTCAAAATCCATCATGAGGTGCAAAACCCTCACAATAAAAATACCGTCGTCGGTCTTTTGAAAGAACAATGTATGTTCCCCAACATTATACCGTTGAAAGCTGGCCCCATTTTTTGTTGTGTATGATCTGCCCATTGCAGGGAATCTGGCAACCGTACTTGCGGATTGGTCTATAGCGACACGATAAGCGCGGGTTTGATGTTCACCAAAGTTGAGATAGGTGTATTCAGCAATGCTGTCTAAATCCTGCGCGGCAAGTTTTGAATAGGTGTAATTAGCCATTCTGTAGACGAGCAATCGCGCTTTCAAAGATTTCTTCAGTGGTGCGTTGGCTTGCACCGCTATTCAAGCCCTCTTCAAGGGCTGAATCCAACGCAACAGGACTAGCAATGGCGTTTGGCCATGCTTCTTGTTTGTCTTGCTCTGCTAGATCAGTTTTTTTGCTCATATTGCCATTATACCCCAAATTGCTGTCAAATATCCATAAAATTCTATTGTACCGCTTTTGCGGTTAAACCGCCCGTTGGGAAGAGCCAACGGGCGGTTTTTGAATTTTGCATTTAACTGAACGATGCCCCAACCGCTTTGCGACCTTCTATCGCATCAATACCACCCTTGTTCGTGTAAGCGCCCATTGGGAAACTCATGTAATTGGGTTGCCAGTCTTTTTGCTTACTTTTGCGCCTACCGCCAATGCAATCTTGTATGATTTTCTTCTGCACTTTGGCTGTGGAAGAGATATGCGCATCGGCAGTGTCCTTGCCTGCAACTTGTTTCACAATGGTGTTTATGGCCTGCTTATCTTTTAAAAGGTCGAAGAAGACTTGTTCTGGTTGCCAGCGAGCGCTCATGTCCACCTCTAGCTTTTCACCCAAAACCTCAACCAACGGCGAACCACAAGGCAAGGTTTCTGCCACGACAAATGTCATGATGCGATTGACTTTTGCATCTTCTAATTCAAGTAGCTTTGCAAACACAGCATAGAGGTCAATACTTTTGCCCCAATCGCGCTTTCGCGGCACAAGTGTTTCGTTGGAAACATCCTCTAATCTCAAGGCCTTTTCAACAGCCGCACGCTCAGCTTTAAAACCCGCTTCTGCCAAGTTGCTTACAAGACTTTGTGCTATCGGGTCACTATTCGCTTTTTGCGGGTCGGCCTGCACGCTCCATAGTTCTGACCCTGCAATGATCTGTGCCACGGCGAGACGCAGGGCGATGCCAGAATGCGCAAGCAATTCAGTCCGCACGGCACTATGGCGATGAAGTGCCAAGTAATTTTGCATGGCCTTTGTCAGTTCACCATTTTTGGAAACAGCTTTTTCACCACTTAATTCTCGCTCATTGCGCTTGGCCTCTTTCTCGGTGAGATAGCCTTGATACTGTGATACTTCGCCATGGTTATTTACGGCGATATAGACTTTACCACCCTCTTCCATAGAAGTTTCCACAAAATCCCATTTGTAAAACGGCTCGCCAATATCTAAGACAAAAACATCTTGCCAGCCTTTATCAAGCAAATGCTGTTTAAGTTCGGCAATCGCCTTGTTTTGAAGTGTCCAAAATTGTTCTGCATCATCAAAATAATTTGCGTCACCAAATAAGTCAGAAACAATTTGGCCTTTATAATTCTCAACATCAAAAATGGCATTTTCGAGTGGGATATTCGCACCACCAAACAACCACGCTTTAAGACCATTACCCTGTGGCACGTTTTCATCGTTTTTGAAGAGTTGCCACCATTCTTTTTGTTGTTTCGGCGTTGCCAACGTCAGCGAGCGGATTGTATCGGCGCCAATATCCTGTTTTTCATAGGCCGTTAAAATTGGCGCATATAAATTCCCAAGCGCAAGTCGCTGTTTTACCTGCCTGTCTGATATACCAAACTGCAAACCAATATCCGCAACACTCGCCCCCTTCTTAGCAAGCGCCGAAAAGGCTTTGTATTGGTCAACTTCGCTCATTGGTAAACGAGCTATATTTTCTGCAAGTGATGCTTCGATGGCTTTCGCATCATCGCCCGCTTGCATCACAATGCAAGGAACAGCTTCAACAACAACTGTTTCGGCAATTTTACTTAGCGCGTGAAAACGGCGCTGTCCTGCGACAACTTCAAACCCATCACAATTTTTACGCACCAAGAGCGGCTGAATTATTCCAAGTGATTTTATACTTGGTACAAGGTCAGAAACTTCCTTTGCGCCAATTTTCCGTACATTGATTTTTGTAGGTTTAAGTTTGTTCAACTCGATATGATGTAACTCCATGATATTTTCCTTTTTAATATTCAATTTATCGATGCGTCATTGCATCAGCGGAAAGCGTGCTTAACGCCTGTACGGGTCACGCTTTCCTGTGATGCAATGCTCAAGCAGAGCGATAAATGAGGTCGGTGCCATCAATGGTGGTTTCGGCGTAATCCATCCCCAAATCTCGGGCGATGGCGTCATAATCAAGATAATGCTGGATGCGTTCTGGAATATCGCCAAACAGCCCTTCTTCGACGAACTGATAGGCAAGTTCTTTCAAGCTATCCAATTCATAGATATCGATTTCAATATCGTCGGGATTGTCTAAGAATTGAGTATGAGCATATCCCACTTCGCCAACGGCGATTATGTAGCGAGTTTTTTGGTCGTCGCACCAGCTTTCCACTGCATCGATAAACGCTTGAATATTCGCCTGATTGATACCCCAAGCCTTGGCTAGTTCACAATCAATGCCCTCACCATCGATAAACTGAATATCAAATTCCTCGACTTTTTGGCCGTAGCTGTTTCGCAAGGTTAATGCTTGGCGGTCATATTCCTCGACCGATCGAAAATAAAATCCCTCGACGGAAGTGTCATAGGGTTGGGCGTAAAATAATAGGGTCATGTTGTCCTCGCTTAGTTTGGTTTTCAAAACGAGGTCTTTGAATTTCTTCTTTCTACCCCGCGCATGAAACCTTGCCGAGCGGCGAGCGACCACCTTAAAAGTCACAAGGCTTCCCTAAGCCGCGTGATTTGGTCGTTCGGTCAGAAGCAAAACGCCCCAAAGCTTCACCGCTTGCGGCATCTGCTTGCAGATGATCCGACTACACGGGAGGCGCACTTGTGCGGCGAATGGAGCGGGCCGGAGGATTTAAGCTATTGGATCAGGTGAATTTGCGTTGATGTAAGCTGGTCTTGGGTTTCCGTGTCCTGTGTGCCGGGCATAATATTAAGTGGCGGCAATGCCTTTGCCGCCTCAGCTGTTCTTCTGTCATAGGATTGTCATCCATTTGGGCCGATAAAATTCCGTTGGTTCGGTTCGCCTTGATGAGGAGATAATTGAAGAATTAGTGCTTGTCGGGACAGCATTGCGCGTTTTGAATCGAGCAAGTAATCTTGTCTTGGTTTAGTTTAAGAATTTTTGAGAAAGCAATTATGTTTGATGTGTTTCAAGCACAGTACCTTATCACTACCCGCAACGACCCTATGGGTATCGACAAAGGCGTTTATGCCATTCTTCCAGGCAGCAATTCAGGAAAATACGTCCGGCTGAATCGCGGACCAGTCGGCGTGCCAGTCGAGTTCAAATTTTTTGAAAAACTGTTTTACGCATTCAATAACAGCACACTGGGCGCGTTGGCTAACACTGGCACGCTGATATTTCATGGGGGAGACTCGCAAATTGACGATTTGTATATGCTACACAGTTCTGACATGAAATTTGGCAGTTCTGCTAAGGCAAATCTATCAGGTATCAATTATTATACTGCTCTAGCCGAATACCTCAAATCAAACGACGAAGATACAATTCCTGCACTTTCCAAATTCGTGTTTGGCCATCAATTCATAGCGCCTGATCAATTGAGAACGAAATGCCGTTCGGGTGACTGGTCAGTAGTATCCGCGCCTTCATTTATTGCATTTGGTACTAAATCAGATGCCATTTATGCAACCACAAAACGCCTTGGGATAGTGGAGAGCACTAGACGAAAAGGTGTATTTGGGAACCTCCTAACTGGTATACAGTTAATCAGAGGACTTAAAAGAATGGGGCTTGTGGCACAATTGAATATCGTTAGATCGGCTCTTTTTGTTTACTACATCTCCAAGAACGAAAAACCCTTTGATTTTGAGTACCTTGAAAAGGTTATTGACGTACAAATTAGAAACATCGGTCATGAGATGGGTGAAATAACTGACCTTATTGAAAAATTGTCGAGAGAGGATTTGAACATAAAGCACAGAACGTTAAAGGCGCGGACAATGCGATTCCCCCTTGCAAAAGAGAACAAACGCATGCGCGAGATTTCAGAGGAGATTGGTCTAAACCGCTACGCTTATGATTATGCATTTTCTTCGCAGATGCGGAAAAAAGACCAAACAGACAACAAGGGGTCTGCTTCAGCGAGAAATCTGGAGCGGCACATCGATGCTGTGGGCGAGATAGTCAAGGACTCGGATCAGACTCGCCCTTGGGATTAGCAAACAATCTCACGATGTTAGTAGCTTTATCTTTACCCGCTAACGCAGCCGCCCTGTTGAAGAAATTGGGATCAAAACTCAATATGTCCTGGGTGATGCGTTCGTCTATCCGCTTCCCAATGTCTGAACGCCCCACAGCAATTGCCATTAAACCTGCCGATCTACCAAAGTGATCCTCTAGAGTAACATCGGCCCCTGGTAAATTACATATATGATCGACCATACTGCCACATCCGTCTGACACAAATATCATCAATCCAGTGATGCCAGATTTTTCATCTTGATAATTCACAACACTTTCATCCGCGGCGATAATTTTCTTCGCCGCTTCGTTGTCGCCTTTGATGGCTTCGCGTATAAATTTTTTCTTTAGATCATCCAAGTTTTTGTTTAAATATAATTTAATTATAGACATAAATATACTTCATTTTTTACAAAAAATCAACTATAAATTTCTGCACTCTACTATTCATAGAAGTGTATAAATCGCTATCTTCATGTATTTTTGTTAGATTTCGTCCCAATTTTACACCTTTTACTAATTGAAGTGCTTTTGAAGCCGCTTGCATTGCTGGACTTTCTTCTTTTTCCGCCTCTTTTTTACTGCCATGAAAAGACTGATCGGTGGTGAAAACTTCAAAAGTTAAGTCATTTAGTGACGCGCTACTTAAGTCAATCAGGCTTGATTTCGTGTACAATAGACCTGCTAGACGTTCTCTCAAACAATAAGACCTCATTACAATTGGTGAAAAATCTTCGCCGGGCGCACAAAACCCATAATATAGGCGGAGTTTCTCATCATATAGTGGCACGATATCACTCTCAACATAGGCAAAGTCGAGAGCGAAAAGATAATCAGGAGTTTCTCCTACAAACAGACATAGATATCGTTCAGTTTCATCATATGCCCCCAACGTATCTACGTTGTCGTAGGAGAAAAAATGCAAAAGCTTTTGCTTGGCCTGCGCTAAGAGATAACTGAGTTCCCCCATACTCGGATCGCGAAGGAAATGCCCAACAATCTCGCCCATTTTGTCCAAATCTTCCTTGCCGTTCGTAAGAGTTACGAACTTTGGGGATGCGATTTGAACATACGCATCAAACATGTGAAACCGCTTCAATCCAAATTTTCGAGTATCCCCTTCCATCAAGAAATCACTGACTATTCGCAGCTCATTATCCACATGCCATTCGAACCGGTAGTTTGGATCGAACTCCGCTTTAATAAGGTCGATGTTATCTTCGATCTTTGGCATTATTTCATTGGTATAAAACGTATCAGCGGAAAGACGTTTTTTTGCCACAATTTCGCGACATCGACGCCAAACAGCTAACCGGTATGGCCAATCGTAGCGGTTTTTCAAAACGATTTCTTTTTGCATGTTCCACTTAGTTGTTTAGCTGCAACTTGGTGGCCGTTGGAACATGTCCAACGTCAAAATCTCCCGAACGTCTCCCGCAAAATCATTTGAACCAAGGTATCATGATTTTGCATCGACGAAGACACAAACAAAGGAGATATAATATTGCAATCCAATTTTAGCACTTGGCATTTTGTTGACTTACAAACTATCACGGACTTGGAAATTACGCCAGTTCCTTGCTTTTATCCCTGTCCTGCTGCGCGGTGCCCACTATGTGACGGCTGGGAAGTCATAAATCGCGGATACAGCGGGTATGATTGCTCGTTGTGTCGCGGGCAAGGTCAGATATGGCTTTAGCTAATACCCCTTGACAAAACTGGCGCGAAAAATTCGCATCAGCCACCACTTTCAGATTTTAAACAATAGAGAGCTGATCGCACAACATGCGATTTCGGCAAAGGGATAACTGCGCGTTTTTGCAGCCTCAATTTGCCTGCTCTTTTATAGAATGGAGCACGAAACATGAGTGATGAAAGAAACCAAAACACAAATTCGCAAAGCGAAAAATACGATTGGCACTACGTCCTTCCAAACAAGCCAGGCATCGATTTCAAAACATTATTACTTTGGTTTTTGGCATTGGCGCAGTTCTTCCTATTATGGAGTGCCATGTCAAAAATGCTTGGTGGCAGTGACGCACTTTCCCTGTTCACAAGCTTGGCGATTTCACTCGTCGCAGTCGTATGCGGGTTCACCTTAAATCATCTCGCGGTGACACGAGGCGCTGAACTCAGCGCCTTAAACTTTAAGAGCGTGCGGCTGCTCAGCATCGTTGGGATAATAGCCATTGGGTTTGCTATCTCAAGCGCTACGATCACCGGCAATGTCAAGGATACAGTTGGTATAATCCAACTACAGGAACATCACGCCAGCACTGCTGAAACCGTTGCCACGAAAAACAATAGTGCAATTAATGCCACACAAGCGGTTCCGGTTTTATCTGCCATTACGAGTGACCTAACTGCAAAGGTAGAATGCGAACGGCTGTCCGCCTGCTTGTCCGAAAGCGGCTTACCGGGCATCGGACCAATCACGCGTCTTTTGGTGGAAAAAAGCGCCAGGGCACAAAATATCTCTGACATTTTAGCCGACGGGGAAATCGCACGCCAAGAATCCCTAGAACGTATGAATGAGCTACTGGGCGAATATCAGGGTACTCTTGATATTGATGAATTGAGCTTTCGCAAAAAACGCAGCGCCCTGCAAAAAATATATTCTCAAATCGTAACCGAAGGCGCAACGCTAGACAATGCAATCCCTAAAAGTCTTTTGTTTGCCTACGCCAACGAACTACAAGGAAAAGTAGAGCTTACTGGTCGTCCAACTGCATCTCGTAATGTTGATATGGTTTTGAACGGCCACGGCAAAGCATTACAGCGCGTCCTAGAAAGCATCGAAGAGGAAACAGCTCACTTTGCAGCATTTCCCAAGCCTGCGTCACTGGCTGATGTACTAAGCTACATTTCCTATTATTGGCCATTTGCAGCAGTGGTGTACGGCGCGGAAGTGGGGTTGCCGCTGATGTTGTTTTTAGTGACGTACGCGCGCCTTTGTTGGGTGATCCATACAGAGCATGGTGCCACGCCGTCGGCAAAACGTCGCGATGACGTTGATGAGTTTCGTAAAAATTTGCAGGCGCGGCACAAACCTGCGCCCAAATCAAACTCGTTCTCCGTTGCCAAAAATGAACAGCCTGTACCCCGCAAAGTTGGGCGTCCGCCAAAATCTAAACCAAATGGCGTTTCTCACGATGGGATGAATGGCTAATGACACAGGCTCCTAAATATAAGGAAGCCACGAAACGATCTGCGCTATATCGCGTAGCGCAGGTCTTCTCGATCACTTCCATTCTCGCCATCGTTCTTATGACCTTTGCCAGCATCATTCTTTGGGATGCGCCACACCATCATGCCCGGGTCCGGGTTGAGCAAATCAAACACGCTTGGTTTGGCGATTGGGTCACGGACGAAGATCTTAAACCTAAAAAAGGTAAAACACCTGCCACCGAACAATTGGCAAATGCGTTGAGTGAAGCAAAGGACATTTCTTTTTTTCAAAATGAAAAATGGTTTGGCACGCATGTCATTTTGTTGATCACAACAGGCACGACGTTTGCCACAGCCAACGATCTTATCGACGGCAAGGTCAAAAATCAGTGGTGTTACACCACTTTTGATAATGGCGGCATTTCAACCAAAATCGACCTTGGCTCAAAAACTGGGCTAAGCGCACCTGATTTTGCCGATCTTAAAAACATCACCAATGCAGGTTTGACCCAACTCGGCGTGGACGCAAGCGGCCTTTCGAATATTGCACGCACCCATTGCCGCTTTGGTAACGGCCTAAAAAACGTCATCTCTAGGGAGAACTCATAATGTTTGACCCAAATAATTTGCCTATCAACGGCGGACTATTTCTAGTCGCTGCGTTTTACATGGTTATCGCCATGTTTTTTACTGGCCCAACCATCGGCAGCAGAACGATTGAAAGATCAGGATTTTTGCCGCGTTGCGAAAAGTCCCTAGTCAAACTGGCGGCACAAGACGCACTCGATCTTCAAACACCTGCGCCGTCAATTGATTGTAATAGAGTGATGGGTCTCTTCGCCGGTCCCGATGCGCGTCAGTTCTGCGATAGCGCTGGTTTCCTTTTTGAAAACCCAGTTGCGAGTCAAATCGAAGCACAAAACCAACGACTTAAAGACCAACACCAAGAACGTATTAAAAACGCAGGTGCAAATGCTTCGACTGCTTGCGAATGCGCAAAAAATGTCCAGCTTGAGGATCGTATTCCTTGGGCGTTATACGCTGGCACACTTCGGTTTGTTGTGCCTTCTGAAATCAAAAACTTAGAGGCCGAGCTATTCGCTGCATTGAACACCCCAACTTGTGCGGGGAGGTTTCAGTGATCTTAGGAACCATCAACATCAAGCAAAATGCCGTGGTGACGAATAAAGACAGCTTTTTGTTAGCTTCGCTTTCAGTTGTGAGCGTTCGCCGCCCCTTCATCGCACCCTCACTAATGTTGTGCGGCCTATTGGTCGGCTATGCAGCCGTGTTTGCAGACCTTTTATACCCGCTCGAGATTGTCTCAATTCTTTGTGCATCCACGGTTGCATTGTTCCTTTCCAGCCAAATTGGTCAGTTAAAACTACTCTCCCGAGATCTACGTGGGTCGCCTTTGGGTGACGTCTTGTGGGGGCGTTATTCCAGCCTTCAATGCAAACGCGAAGAAATTGTCTCATCGCTCTATGCCTCACAATTGGGAGATCATCATGAGTGATCTCAATAGCTCCACAGGTCCGCTCATTCAGGCGAACATTAAGATCGCCTATGGCATGCTTTTGGCAGGCGTTGGATACCTCATGTGGCCATCAGATGTACGCTGGTACGCCTTTTATGCTTTTTCTGTCGTGATGTATCTCTCTGCCCTCATCTGCGTTGGCCAAGGGATCAAAATGTTTCACACGGTCCACCACAATGACCACCTGCGCAAAGAAATTCTTGCGCGCGGAAAACAAGCCCATAACGCCAAAATCATGGATGACAACGACCTCAAGAACGATGGGATGATGGAATGAAAAAGCTTCTCAAATCTATCCTGGGCGTTACTCCCAAAAACATAACAAAAATCAAAAGACAGAACCGCGAGATTCGCCGCATTATCGGGTTGAGTAAAGAATCCGGCAAACCGATATTTGAACCAAACACGACCACAAGCTGGTTGATACTTGGCGGCGCTGGCTCAGGTAAGAGTACGGCAGTTACAGTTCCAGCTATTCAAAGTTTGCTGCGGGATCATTCACGCGGCCAATGGATCAATGATGTAAAGGCTGAAATCGCACCACAAATTGCATCGATGTGCATTAAGCATGGTCGCAAATTTGCTATCATCGATCCAACAAACCAATTGGGCAAAGACTATCCCCATACGGTGCACGTTAATCCACTTGATCATCTCGTTGAAGCTTACAAGCGCAAAGACACTAACATTTTGTCGATGGTGGAGAGCTTTGCCAACATCGTTATTCCGGAGCCGGAAAACGATCCGAAGAACAAATATTTCAGAACCGTTCCCCGCGAAATCGGCGAACTGGCTGCTCTATTGATACTGGAAAACCAAGCGGACAATCTAACGCTGGGGGGAATAGCTGCTTTAATATCTGATCCCGAAACTTTTAATATGGCGGTTGATGCGGCATGTCATGACGGCAATCAATTCACTAAAGCGCGCGCACGTCAAATTCAAGAATTGCGTGACAATGATCCTGAGCACTATTCTCAGCACAAACTGGCAATACTTTCATCTCTACGTCTGTTCCAAGAAGGCTCGGCGTTACACGAGGTTGGCTATGCCAGTGACATCACCGTCAAAAAACTGCTCAAAGAAAACTACATTGTTTGTGTTGTCGGGAGTGTGGCTCATGCCCAACAACAGGGTGCATATTACGGGCTAGTGTTCAATGCTGTGCTGCACAACCAGCTCACAGGGAAATGCGGCAGGACGATCCTCATATTTGACGAAGCTGCAGCAACGCCTTGCAAGGAAATCATCGAGAAAGTCATCGTTTTTCGTTCGTTCGGTCTGCAAGTTTTGTACATCGCCCAAAGCCTCGCTGATCTGCAACGCCAATATGGTGCAAAGACCATTGCCACTTTGGAAGACAATACGTTCCAACAAATCTTAAAGGTGGGAAACTACGAGGCCGCTGACCGACTTTCAAAAGCCATTGGTGACGTCGATAATGTTGGCTATAGCCTGAATGAACAGGGTGGAAAACTCAACCTATCTCGCACCATCAATATTGGGCGGGAACGTAAGTTCTCTGCTGACCAACTAATCAACCTGCCTGCCTCTGAGCAAATCATCAATGTTGGCAAAGGCTATATTCATACTGACAAGTGCTTTCAAAATTACATATTCCCTCATGCGCAGGAACTGGACGTAAATCCAGTTGAACAAGGCGTTCTTCCGCCCATTTGCAAAGTAACTTTACCCACGACACCGTGGGGGCAATCATGAAGTTCTTGCGCTATTTTGGCTGGATAATATTTCCGGCAGCGCTTGTTGGTGTCTACCTCACCCTTGGCCTGCCCTATCTCAATGCCTCTTATGATTTTAAGGATAATGGTCAAGGATACGATCCATGGGCCAAACGCCATTATCTGCGCTGCACATATTGGAACCCTAAAGGCGATATCACAATTTACCCGATGGATGGGAAGTGCCCTCGCATCAGGTTCTTCAAAAGTGGGAGGGGTTAATGCAGCAGAAACTCTTCCATTTCAACTCGATACTCAAGCCTTTGTGCTCTGATAATCTCAAGCCGTTTTGCCGCCTTGATGCACGTCAGAACTGTGTCTTTGTCAACGCCGTTTGCAATTTCTTGATCGCAATGCGCGCGGTAGTCAACATCCAATCCATTTGGATCAATTTGCAACCAAAACTCTTCGTAGCTCAACGGTTCAAGGTGTTCCTCAAGCTCCTGTATGTCCTTGAATATGATCATAGTTCAAACATACCAAATCCGGGCTTTGCTATGCAAATTTTCGGTGGAAAGCAAGGCTCACAATGGCTTTGAACATCACTCAAAAAATTCGTCGCGACTTCGAACGTGCCAGCCTGCGCCGTGAAGCGAAATCAATTCTGACCGGTCGCCAATGGGAGCTGCACGCGAGTTTGGTAAAGCGTTGCAAAGCAGCCCGAGAAAAAGCAATCAGGCATTTCGACAAATCAAAATCCACTCGTGTCGAAGTCGCGTACCGACGCTTACTGAATAAAGCAGGTTCCCTGCACAAAAAGTTTGATCACCCGTACGCGCGCAATGACATCTTCCACAAGTCTGACCTCATGCGCCAAGCCAATCGAGAAGTCAAAGCTATCCACCTATCGCGGTTGGCTCGCATTGATAATTTCGAACATCAAGAGCGAAGCAAACTGATGTCACGCAGCCATCGTCAAAATCAATTGCAGGGTAAACCAACAAGAGATTTTACAAAAACTGTTGATCGCCGTGTCGGTCAAGATCGCCGCAAATGCACCGTTTCGCCAATCAAACACACGCGCCGACGTGATCGTTAATCAAAACTCAAAGGAGAATGAAATGAACATCGCAACAAACAAACAAGACATGCAGGGCATACAACGTGCTCTCAATAGCCCAACAGGTCGCAGCCTTTCCCATGCACAACGACCTGACGCTTTGGCCATCGTGGATATTGTCCATCGTGAAATCCACCGGGTTGGCAAATTCACAGGCAAGCTTGGTGATTATGCCAATGCGCTCGCACGATCAGAAAAGTTCGACGCAATGAAAGCCAATGTAATAGTTCGTGAGCTATATAAAGAGCGCTATGGCGAAACCATGAAAGTCACCTTGGACAATCTAAAGGCCCGCGAAAAAACCCTAAATCCTGAACAAAAAGCTCTAGCTCTTAGTCACGCCAAAGATGTCGGCGCGGCTATTGAGCATGGCGATAAAATGCCGTTCTTTCGTGCGCTTGATAATCAGTCAGTTATGCTTGCAGAAGCGCTGCGCATTACCCAGTCGGGGGCCAAGCGCCAAATGGCAGAAACCTTCACCCAAAGCACAGGCAAAGACTTTTACGAGCACAACAAGGTACTCGAAAAAGAGTTCTATACGCCGCAGGTCGAAGCTGAGCGCGAACAACGGGCTGCATCAAGGCAGCACGAGAGCAAGCAAACACTAAAGCAATCGCAATAGTGTCCTGCGCAATCAACCAACAAGGCGGCGAAATACGCAAGAATATTACGCCGTTTTTACTTGCTCAATAGGAATATATTCCTCATACTCCTTCTTTTGCTAAACCAAAGGAAGGCGAATATTGGAAAGGATTTGAGATTTGGAACGAGAGAACAAGAGTAGTCTGGAAAGACCTGAGGACACCACGACGCAAACCCACTTCTCGTCCCTTTCCATGGATTGGGAAGAGTTCGGTCATCATTTGGAAGATAGCGATCTTTCTGACGATCAAAAACGCGAGCTGATCGAAACCGTCTGGAACATCATGGCGGCCTTTGTTGATCTCGGGCTTGGCATTCATCCAATACAACAAGCGGCACCTGACGACTGTGGGCAGAATTTGGATTTGTTGGCGTTTATCTCCAACGAACAGCCAAAAATGTTAGAATCCAGCTCTCGGGAAAAGCAACAATTTGGCCAAGCAGCGGACGCTAAGCCATCCGCATCGAATGACGGGAGCTCAAAATGAACACCACAAACACAGATGAACAACCTTTGAGCGCGCTGATTTATTGCCGCGTGTCAGGCATCAAGCAAGCTGTCGAAGGTCATGGGTTAGAATCGCAAGAATCCAGATGCCGTGATTATGCACGGGACAAAGGCTATCTGGTTGAGGCTGTGTTCCCTGATGATGTGTCAGGCGGTGGGGACTTTGTAAAACGTCCTGGCATGGTTGCACTGCTCGCCTATCTAAAGGCACAGCCAGATAAAAACTACGTGGTGATATTCGACGATCTTAAACGCTTCGCTCGCGATACAGAGTTCCACTTTAAGCTGCGTCGCATGTTTGCAGAGCGCGGCGCTCGCGTTGAATGTCTCAATTTCAGATTCGAAGACTCGCCAGAAGGCAAATTCATTGAGACCATCATCGCTGCACAAGGTGAATTAGAGCGTCAGCAAAATGGTCGACAGGTGCTTCAAAAGATGAAAGCCCGCATGCAAAACGGTTATTGGTGTTTTCATGCGCCTTATGGATATAAATTTGACAATATAAAGGGGCATGGCAAGATCCTCGTCAGAGACGAACCAATGGCCTCGGTTATCACAGAAGCACTAGAGGGCTATGCATCAGGCAGATTAGCCTCACAATCAGAAGTGAAGCGTTTCCTTGAAAGCCAACCGATCTTCCCCAAGAACAAACGTAATGAAGTCCCTCAACAACGGGTCGTCGAGATTTTTGACCGGTATCTTTATGCAGGCGTCATTCACCATCCAAGATGGGACATAAATTATGTGCCAGGACAACATAAGGGGCTGGTGAGTTTAGAACTGTTTCAAAAGATACAGGAACGACGCCAAACAGCAGCATATGTCCCTGCGCGAAAAGACATCTCTAGTGACTTTCCGCTTCGCGGTTTTGTGGCCTGCAGTGACTGCAACAAGCCCTATACCGCCTGCTGGTCGAAAGGCAAAAACAAGAAATATCCCTACTACCTATGCGATACGAAGGGTTGCATTAGCTACCGCAAGTCTATTCCTCGTCAGCAAATAGAAGATGGGTTTGTGAAAATTTTGCAGGACATGAAACCCAGCCGCGAACTGTTCAAGCTCGCAAGAGCAGCATTCAAATCTATTTGGAACCAGCGCAGCAAACAAATCGAGCAAACACTGGAATCACTTAAATCCGAAGTCATCGCCACAGACAAACAAATTCAAAATCTATTGGACCGTATTATGTCGACAACCAACACAACCGTCATTACCGCGTACGAAAAGAAGATCAATGATTTGGAGCTTCAAATGTCTCTCGCCCAGGAAAGACTAGGCAATAGCGCCATTCCAAAAGGCAGGTTTGAGGATTTTATCGAACACGCACTCAATTTTCTTGCAAACCCCTACAAACTCTGGGAATCAGGCAAACCGCACTTGCAAAGCATGGTGCTTAGATTGGCGTTTTCCGAACATTTAGCCTATTGCAGAAAAGAAGGTTATCGAACACCAAAAACATCCTTACCATTCAGGATGTTAGGTCAAATTTCAACGTCAAATGTTGAAATGGTGCACCGGGGAAGATTCGAACTCCCGACCCCTTGATTCGTAGTCAAGTACTCTATCCAGCTGAGCTACCGGTGCATTTTCGACAATGGGTAGTTGCTACCCTCATCGGTGTGGCAAAGGCATATACCGGGCTGATTTGGAATGCAAGTGTCTCATTTAGTTCTTTTTTATTTTTATGTCATTTTCATGTACAAAATCTAATTGGGCGATGTTCATATGTGGTTTAGCGGCAAATCGATGGAAAATGTTGTTCCCTGCTCACTGTCCAAATATTTCAGCTTGCCGCCATGTGCTTCAGTGATTTCTTTGGCAATCACTAGCCCTAAACCTGTGCCACCGGCTTTGCCGGAACCATCGAAGGCGACAAATAGGTTGTCTTTAGCTCGTCGCGGAAGGCCCGGGCCGTTATCGCTGATCAAAATCTGGTGAAAATTGGCGTGGGTCTGGGTTTTGACGCTCACTGATTTGAGCCCGTCCGGCGCGTCATAGACTTCCAGTGCTTCGCGTGCATTTTTCAAAATATTGATAAACACGCGCGCGATTTGGTCCGGATCAACATAAATCACTACGTCATCTTCGACTTCATTTTGAAACTCAATCGAAGGATGCGAGCGAATGCCCGCGTCGATCGCCGATTCGTCGATCAATAGCCGAAGATCGGCATGCATGAATTTGGGTGGAAGCGTTTTTTGACGGCCGTAATCAAGCACAGACTGCGCGAAGTTAATTGCTCGGTCCAACGTTGTCACGAGACGCGGGGCGAGGCGTTGCACTTGGGGGTCTTCCAGTGTTGCCACCTGATCAGATAGAAGCTGAGCGGCGCTTAAAGTGTTGCGCAGATCATGATTGATTTTGGCAACGGCCAAACCCAGATCCGCTAGATGCTGTTTTTGGCGCAACATGGAAAAAATATCTGTTTCCATCATCGCAAGCTCTCGCTCGGCAATGCCAACTTCATCGCGCCGATTGGAGGGCGTGATGATCAAGTTCGCATCCTCGGGGGTTTTGCGAAAGGCGATCATATTCGCTGTCATTCGCCCAATGGGGCGCACTAAAAGACGGTTTAGGAAGAAGAAGATAACCGCAGCTGTGACGATCGCGACCAGCAAAGAAAGCCAGAAAATATTTCTTGAATAGGTCAGCATTTCTTCGCGAAGATTTGTTTCGCTCATCAACACTTCAACGATAATATCAGGCGCGTCAATTGGCGTACCAATGATGCGCATGGTTCGGTTGCTGCCGTTAAAAATGACGTCCAGTGCGCCGCTTATCAACTCAAGAGAGCCACGTTCGCGGGTGTCTGCCTTGATTACAGCGATTGGCATTGGCATATCCATGCGCTCGATCAATTGTGATTTGCCCCCCATACGCACAACAAGCGCTTCAGCTTGGGCAGATTTAAGCAGGTTGGAAATCATTTCTGGGGTGAGGTCCATCGCGTCTGGCACGGTTTCAATAACCCGCGCGGCAACACCAGCCACTTGAACCCGATCATCCAGCCAGCGAATGCGGAAATTGGCGACGGAGGGCAAATATATCACGACCTCCACGATCATAATCATTGCGATGATCATGGTAATGAGTTTGACGGAGAGGCCAAAAAGCGCGCGCTTATAGAATGAATTGACGTTACTAGACATACACCAACTATAGGCTGATTTTGATCAACCAAACAAACGGTTTAGTGACATCAGCCCTTTGAGCAGTGGGTTGTCCAGTTTATCCTTATAAAACTCGTAGCTAACGCGCTTGGTCACTTCAAATAATGTCGGATATGGCGAGATCATTTTAGTGAATGCGCCAATCTTATGGCCGTTCGCAATGGCAAACGCGTACATGTTAATCAACTCATCCGCATGCAATCCAACCGCACCAGCGCCTAAAATTTTCCCGGATTTGTCTGTTAGCACTTTTACCAACCCGTCGGTTTGGCGTTCGGCTCTCGCTCGGTCGTTTTCGTCAAAGCTCCAACGCAGTATTTTGAAATTATCGCCATATTTTTCACGGGCTTGATCTTCGTTCATGCCAACTTGAGCAATTGCGGGGTCAGTGTATGTTGCCCAGGGGATAATATTGATGTTCTGCTTCACCGGGATACCGAATAGTGCGTTGCGCACCACTAGACCTGCTTGATAGCCTGCAACATGGGTGAATTGCAGCCCACTCGCGACGTCACCAATTGCATAAATACGTCGGTTCGAGGTCTTAAGACCGCCGCCTATTTTTATGCCCTTGTTTGAGTGTTCGACTTCCGCTGCACCAAGGTTCAGTTTTTCAATATTTGGTACACGCCCGGCAGCGACCAGCAAATGCGTACCAACAATTGTCTCGACTTCACCAGCAGGCGTTTCCACTTTGACTGAAATGGCTTTTGCTTTCTTCGCGACTTCAATCACCTTGGTGTTGGCACGAATATCCACACCCTCGCGCCGAATATGGCGCAAAGCGATTTCGGTAAATTCTTTGTCGTCTTTGCCCAGCGGTTCAAACATCTCTAGAACCGTAACATTGCACCCAAGCCGCTGGTGGGCTTGTGCTAACTCCATACCAATGGGACCGCCCCCAATGATGATCAGGTCAGCCGGTTTACGACGTTGCTCAAAAATCGTCTCGTTTGTTAAATAAGGCACGTCAGACAGGCCCGGTACCGGTGGCACCATTGGGCGTGAGCCAGTTGCAATGACGAATCGGCGCGCCCGGATCAGCTCATCACCGACTATAACGGTCTTTTTGTCGACAAAGCTGGCTTCGCCCTCGATGACATTGACGCCCAAACCGCGAAATCGTTCGACCGAATCGTTGGGCGCGATGCCTGCAATAACTTGTTTGACGTGATCATTTACCCGACCGAAATTGGGCTTTGGCTCTTCGGCCTGAATACCAAATTCGGGGGCAGTGCGCATCAATTGCGCCCTGTTACCGGCAGCGATCAACGCTTTGGAGGGTATGCAGCCGGTGTTAAGGCAGTCGCCGCCCATTTTATCGCGCTCAATCAACACAACAGATGCGCCCAATTGGGCCGCCGCTGCTGCAACTGTAAGCCCGCCAGAACCGCCGCCGATCACACATAGATCGGGTTTCAAATAATCAGTCATTTATGCAAAGCCCTTTGAGTTAACTGGCAACTTTATTTGCGCGTAGTCGCTTAATCACAATCGGTAATAATGACACCAAACCTAGCACGGAAAATGCGATTAACAATTCGGTGGTAATCAGATCGCTTGGCGCAAGTGAAATACCGCAATCGGTGCCATTTGCCGCCATACAGTCAGCAAAGGCGCGAGATTGTGCTTGAACCAGCGAGGCGAGTCCCTCGCCTGCGTACGAATATGCGAAAGTACCCGGTGCTATGCCTGCAAGCGTCGTCCAGAAGAAAATTCGAAACGGAACGCCCAGAATCGCTGGCACGATATTGACCAATGTAAACGGAAACGCTGGAACAAGTCGCAAAAACAGCATGTAGCTGATGGCGTCCTCTTGCATCCCGGCGCGAAGTTTTTGGACAAAACCGCCAGCGCTTTCACGTAAATGAGCGCCCAAGGATGAGCTGGCTATCCAAAAAAGAATCGATGCGCCAATCGATGCAGCGAATATTGTTGTGAAGCCAGCGAGCCACCAGCCAAAGAAAATGCCACCGGCAATTGTGAGCACCCATGCCGCAGGAAATGATAGGGCCACTGCCGTTATGTAAATCAACGCGTAGAGTGCAATGGCCAGCAAAAAGTTGTCTGAGATGTAAGACTGCAATTGCTCATAATTGCCAACAAGTGCTTCCACCGAAAGAACTTTATAGGCACCCGAAAACGCAATTGCCGCTATGAGGACGCCAAAAATTGCCAGTGGCACCCAACGGCTCCAGCTTTTTGTTGACGATTTTTGTTGCTCACTATTTTTCATTTGTGCTCTACAATACTATTGTTGTTTAGACGCAACATAGCGACAAAACGTGAAAAGTCTTTATGGCCTCACCCGAATTTTACAGCATGTGAACACAGGCTCAATTCCGCGTGATGGACATGTCGCCAAAAATGAAGATGATATGCACTGATCTTTCAGGGCTTTGAGATTGACTTAACCTCGTATTTTGCATATACACCGCGCAACTCGGCCGCAAAATTGTGGTGCGACAGCATTTTTGCATGGCGTACCGTAAATTCATTTGATGGCATACATGTAATTCTAATTCGAGAGGAGCAGTGCCCCGAACGGCATTGTGATTGAGCAATGAAGCGTACCTTTCAGCCAAGTAATCTTGTGCGTACTCGTCGTCACGGTTTCCGTGCACGCATGGCAACAAAAAACGGCCGCAAAATTTTGAACGCACGCCGCGCACGCGGTCGCAAGCGTTTGTCTGCGTAAATTGTTTTTGTGACCCGGTCGATAAAATTGGGTCAAAACATTGCAGGTGGATCAATGCGCCGTCTAAAAAACCGGTCGCAGTTTTTACAAGCCGCGCGAGGACTGAAATCTGTCCGGCGCGGCTTTGTGCTGCAAGCAACTACGTGTGATGATGGAGAGCCCGGGATCGGGTTTACTGTTACCAAACGCGTTGGGAACGCGCCGGAGCGCAACCGCATAAAACGCCGACTTCGCGCTTTGTGCGACGAATTGGCACCAAAATTCCAGCCTAATTATAACTATGTATTGATTGGGCGCAAAGAAGCGCTACATGAACCCTTTAGCCTTTTACAAAAAGGCTTGGGTGAAGCGATCGACAAAATTCACAGTCCGCGCAAATCAAAAGCGGACTTAGGGGAGCGGAAAGCAAAGTCATGAATGGTGAAGGCCGCAATTATATCGTAGCGATCGGCTTGTCGATCTTAGTGTTGGTTGGGTGGCAATTTTTTGTCGCAGGACCACAGCTCGAAAAAACACAACAACAAGCCCAGGTTGCTGCAGAACAGGCACAAAGCGAAGCCACAGCAGATTTACCAACGCCAGGTACCGCGAGCGATGGCACAGCAATTGCAACATCCTCAGCTTCTCTTGTTGGTACGCGTGACGAAGTGATCGCTGCTGGTGACCGCGTTGAAATTTCCACCGTGGCCCTTACCGGATCGATCAACTTAAAAGGTGGTCGCCTGGATGATCTGCGGTTGAAGCGCTACCAAGAAACCATTGAAGATGACAGTCCTATCATCACATTGTTTTCACCCCAAGGCACACCTGAACCTTATTATTCTGAGCAAGGTTGGGTTGGTGCTGCAGGATCCACCGCAACATTGCCAAATTCAGATAGTGTTTGGACGGTTGAAGGAAATCCAACTTTAAGCGCCAGCGCACCCGTAACACTTAGTTTTGACAATGGCGAAGGTCTTGTTTTCAAGCGCACCTTTGAGGTTGACGAGAACTATTTGTTCACGGTCAAGCAAAGTGTTCAAAACAGCACTGGCGGCGACATCGCGCTTTACCCCTACTCATATGTGACCCGCCAAGAAACACCACAAACATCTGGCTTCTTCATTCTGCATGAGGGACCAATTGGTGTGTTGGGCGACGCGAACCTTGTTGAACTGGGCTATAAAGACCTTGTTGAGGATAGTCGCAAAGATTATGAGGCCACCGGTGGCTGGCTCGGCTTTACCGACAAATACTGGGCCTCAGCGGTTTTTCCTGAAGCAAACACCCCAATCAACGCACGCTTCTCGTACAAAAAAGCTGATGCTCGTGACACCTATCAAACAAGCTATGTTGGCCGCGAGCCGCTCGTTGTTGGTGCAGGTGCGACGACTGAACATAAAAGCTTTATTTATGCAGGCGCGAAAGTTGAGAGCATCATCGATTCGTATGAAAGAGGCATGGGCATCGATCGGTTAGAATTACTGATCGATTGGGGTTGGTTCCACTTCATCACCAAACCTCTTTTCTATGTCATTCGCTCTCTGAACGAAGTTTTGGGCAATTTCGGTTTGGCTATTCTGGCTGTGACCGTGATGATCAAAATCTTGTTCTTCTGGTTCGCAAATAAATCATACGCATCTATGGCTGGCATGAAAAAAGTTCAGCCTGAAATGAAGGAAATTCAAGAGCGGCACAAAGAAGACCGCATGGCCCAACAACAGGCCATGATGGAATTGTATAAGCGCGAGAAGATCAACCCAATGAGTGGGTGTTGGCCGGTGCTTATTCAAATTCCGGTGTTCTTTTCATTATATAAAGTGCTATTCGTTACCATCGAAATGCGCCATGCACCGTTCTTTGGCTGGATCCAGGATTTGGCTGCGCCCGATCCCACCAACCTGTTTAATCTTTTTGGATTGATACCGGTTGATCCAACATCGCTTCCGCTTATTGGTGGTTTTTTGGTAATCGGCGCATGGCCATTGATCATGGGTATCACCATGTTCGTGCAAATGCGTTTGAACCCTCCACCAGCTGATGCGACCCAAGCAGCTATTTTCGCATGGATGCCGGTGATCTTTACCTTCATGCTCGCAGGTTTCCCTGCTGGCTTGGTGATCTATTGGGCGTGGAACAACTTCTTGTCCATCTGTCAGCAATATTTCATCATGAAGCGCCACGGCGCGGATGTGGATATTATTGGCAATATTTTGGCGACATTTAAGAAAAAATCGCCAGAAGGCGACGCCAAATAATCCTTAGGGTTTTCGATAGACCCAAAAAGATTTGATGTTTAAGATCGCGCTGTTTTCACAGCGCGATTTTTTTTTGGGTGTTCACATGTATGGTCCTGATCCTGACAACCCGACGCCATTGCCCGGCGTCGATCAATTGGTGTTTCTAAAGAATTTCATCACTCGAGACAGTATTTCGGTCGGGGACTACACTTATTATGATGATGTGGAACATGCGACAGAATTTGAAACGCGCAATGTCCTTTATCACTATGACTTTGTCGGCGACCGACTGGTGATCGGGAAATATTGCTCGCTGGCGACGGGCTGTACATTTTTGATGAATGGGGCAAACCATCCCCTCTCTTCCTTTTCAACCTTTCCGTTCGCGATATTTCAAAATGGTTGGGGAGATGGCGACGTGGCGCAATTGGCCGAACAACACCGTGGCGACACCGTCGTCGGGAACGACGTCTGGATCGGACGGGATGCGTGTATTCTGCCGGGTGTCAAAATCGGAGATGGTGCAATCATCGGCGCAAAAGCTGTCGTGAGCAAAGACGTGCCACCTTATACCGTTGTTGTGGGCAACCCGGCTAAGGCTGTTCGACAACGGTTTGACGATAAAACGGTCACTAAACTGCTGGAAATCAGTTGGTGGGACTGGTCACCAGAAAAAATCACCACAAATCTTCATATGATCACCAATGCAGACCTAGACGGGATGATCAATGCCGTATAGACCGCACGGATGACTGAATTTAGCTCTGCAGAAATTGAAGCTGGCCGCCTTTTGTTTGCCCGACCTTGGCAATTCATCAAGGGGTGCGTGCGCGTTGACGACCTCCCTCCCGGCGACCGTTTGGAAATTGCTTTTGCTGGCAGATCAAATGTGGGTAAGTCGTCGCTCATCAACGCACTAACAGGCCGGGTGAACTTGGCCCGGACGTCCAATACGCCAGGGCGCACGCAAGAGCTGAATATTTTTGAGGCAGACAATGCGCCGATGCGCGTTGTTGATATGCCCGGTTATGGTTTTGCAAAAGCACCCAAAAAGATCGTTGAGAAATGGACGCGCCTCATCCATTCCTATCTAAAGGGCCGCGCGACCTTGCGCCGGGTGTTTGTGCTTATTGATGGACGGCATGGCCCCAAGCCCGCCGACATCACCGTGATGAACGAATTGGACGGTGCAGCCGTTTCGTATCAGATCGTTTTGACCAAAGCAGATAAGCCAAAGGTTGAAGAGTTGGAAAAGGTTAAATTGCAGACTGCGCAAATCATTTCCAAACACCCAGCAGCACACCCAGAGATGTTGGTCACTTCGTCTGAAAAAGGCTACGGCATCGATATATTGCGGGCAACAATTGCGCAGTTTTAGCCTGTACAATTAGACTTACTTTTCGACCAAGTATATTTAGACAAGAAATGCCTCAAGTCCGGCGCCGCCATTGGTTTGGCATAAAGGTAGCCTTGCAACTCGTCGACCCCAAGCTCGCGCAAGATATCGGCTTGCTCTTGTGTTTCCACGCCTTCGGCCAAAACTCGAATGCCCAATGACTTGCCCATATCAATCATTGACTTGACGAGGCGTCGTTGATCAACGGCCTCTGCGATTGAGGAAACAAATTGCCGATCGATTTTGATCCGGTTTGGTTGCAAATTGAGCAACCCAACAATCGACGCGTGACCGGTGCCAAAATCATCAATATCGATGTCGATGCCCATGGCTTTGATCTGGGCCAAATTTTTATCGATCACGTTGTCGCTTTCATCCAAGAAGATTGATTCAAGCAATTCAAATGTGATCCGTCCGGGTTCAATATCCAGCTCCCTTAATCGACGAACAAGGTTATCATCGCGCAACCTTGGTGACGAAATATTGACGGAAGCTTTTTCTACATGGACACCCTGCTCGTCCCAATATTTAAAGTCGTTCAAAACAGCGGTTAAAATCTCATGGTCAATTTCATCAACGACACTAATGTCTTCAGCGACTTTGAGGAATTCGAACGGGCCGAGTATGCCTTTATCCGGATGGTCCCAACGCGCTAGCGCTTCCACACCAATGACTTCACAAGTATTCGCGTCGAACTGAGGTTGATAGAATGGCACAAACTGGCCAAGCTCTAGTCCCCAAAGGATTTCTTCGGCAACCTCACGCGCCTTAACAATGCGTTCTTGCTGTTCATTTGAAAAGAACTCGAAGCAATTGCGGCCGCACTCTTTTGCCCGATACAGTGCAATATCGGATTGCACCATCAAATCATTTAGGTTTGAGCTACCGGCCTTCGCATGAGCAATTCCCATGCTCGCGCCGAACCGACACGGTTGGCCTTCATACATCACCGGCTCTTTGAGTGCCTCAATGATGCCTTCTGCAAGGGTTGCCAGTTCCGCCTTATCAAAGGGACGTTTTACCATAACGACGAATTCGTCGCCGCCAATCCGTGCCACGAAATCTCTTTCATCGACGCTTTGCAACAGAACCTGCGCAACATGTTTAAGCGTGGCATCACCCGCCAAGTGACCCAATGTGTCGTTGATTTGCTTAAACCTATCCAAGTCAACCACCAGCATGGCGACAGGGTCACTTTTATGTGCCGATTTAGCAAATTGCTCGATGGTTTGGTCAAGGAAACGACGATTGGGCAAATCAGTCAACGCATCATGCAATGCAATATATTCAATACGTTTCTGCATTTGTTGCAGCTCGACATTTTTACTTTCGGCCAACCGCTTTGATGAAAGCAATTCATCGCGCATTTTAACATCTTCGGTGATGTCCCAATTCACCCCAACCATTTTAGGGTCACTGCCGTAAGGATGGTAATATGCACAACGAGACTGTAAGTGACGCGTTGTGCCATCGGGCAGGACAATCCGAAACTCAGTGTTTAGTTGAGATTTCTCATCGATAGCCTTCCCGAAGGAAGACATTACACGTTCAAGGTCATCAGTGTGTAAGGCTTCGGTGAATGCATCCGCGGGAACTGTAGCCCCTTCAGACTCCCACCCAAACAGCAAGGTCGTGCGTTTATCCCAATAGCGTTCACCCGTTGTCAGGTTAGCTTCCCAAACCCCAACATTGGACGACGCAAGGGCAATGTTCAGCCGCTCTGAAATCAGTCCAATTTTTTGCTCCCGTTCAGCCAATTCTTTGTTCTTCAATGCGCGTTGGCGCATGAGGTGGCCAGAATAAGCGGACGGAATAAAAATCAAAATGCCCGCGAGGAACATAATCATCCGTACTGAAAACAGGTCCGGTTCGTAAGCGTCCCACCCGCCCCTTGGTTGGGCAAGCATTTTCCAAGAGCCGCTTGGAAGTGCAACATTCAAAACAACAGACCTTGGGTCATCGCGTATATCTGGTCCGAAGAACACCCGACCGGCCTGACCGGCCTGACCGGGCTTTTCGTTGGAAACTAACGAAACTTCAACCGGCATACTTTCATCCAACAACCCGCTATTTTCATAGAGCTTTTGCACGTCAATTACGGCGGAAACAATGCCCCAAAACCTTCGGCTGCCATCGCTTGAGCGGATAAACACAGGGTAGCGACCAATGAAACCTTGCCCACCTTGCACCAAATCTATTGGGCCGGCCAAAATTAGCTTTCCGCTATCGCGCGCGCGTAAAGCCGCCTCAAACTGTGCTGGGTTTTGATTGTAATCAAGACCGATTGCTTGCTCGTTGCCACTAATCGGATAGATCATGGAAATGACAAGATTTGGCGCACCCGCAACTATCGTTAGCTCGGAATGGTCACCAAAAAGGTCAGACAGCAGAGATTCGAATTCGGGCTGAGTTGTGTTGGGACGGGCAGAAAGAACCGATACAACGCCGCGCACCAATTGAAGATTGGAATTGATCTTCCCTTCCAAACGCGACTGTAAAACACTGGCATTGCCGATAACTTCTTCACGAAGCGAGTGTTCTTGGATAGCGCCAGATTGGTACTCAGTATACTGCCAAAAACAAATGGTCAGGACGAGGGCAATTATCGCCGGAGTGTTTGTAACATTCCATACATGAAGTTTTATGAAGGTTAGAATTCGTTCTGTCATAATTGCCTGTGAACTCATTCAGATTATTATGTTCTAACTTTAACGGTGAAAAGATTAACGTTCAATTTAACAGAAACACCTAAAAGAACCGCAAAAATGCTTTAAATACTGATGCCTGAAGTTCAACTGTGAAGTCTCTTCTTGCCTGGTGGCGTTATACTTTGCTCACTGCCTAGCGTATTTTACATTCTTATCGCATCATCTACGCGCTAAAAATTTTCATTGCAGATCAAGACAAGACATCGATTTTTGTTTATGGGTGACATTGACTTCCGGAACGTATTTGAGAATTTGCCCCATGATAGACAAAACAAGAGAAGCCGCGATTTTGGCTCAAGCCCTGCCCTATATGTTGCGATATGGGCATAGGGTTGTCGTTGTTAAATATGGTGGACATGCCATGGGGAACCCCGAACTTTCACGCGCTTTTGCGCGGGATATTGTTTTGCTCCGCCAGTCCGGCGTTATGCCCATCGTGGTGCATGGCGGCGGTCCGCAAATTGGCAAAATGCTCGACCGACTAAACATCAAATCCGAATTTAAAGATGGCTTGCGGGTCACGGACCGCGCCACTGTAGATATCGTGGAAATGGTGCTCGCGGGTGCGATCAACAAGCAAATTGTTACCGCTATTACCCAAGAGGGCGGACGGGCGATTGGTCTTTGTGGCAAGGACGCGGGCATGGTGCAAGCGCGCAAGCTCACCCGCACATCAATGGATCCAGACAGCAATATTGAGCGGATCATCGATTTGGGATTTGTAGGTCAACCCGAACACGTAAACCCCGAAATCCTGCATCGTTTGATCGGCGAAGAGATTATTCCAGTGATCGCGCCGATCGCTGCGGGTAAAAATGGGGATACATTTAACATCAACGCTGACACCTTTGCTGGCGCGATTGCATCTGCCATGGACGCCAAGCGCTTCCTCTTATTGACCGACGTCGAAGGCGTTTTGGACAAAGACGGTAAGTTGATCCCTGACATGGATGTAGAAGGCGCGCAAAAGCTGATTAAAGATGGGGTTGCTAAAGGCGGCATGATCCCAAAATTGGAAACAGCGATCGACGCTGTTGAAAGCGGCGTAGAAGGCGTGGTGATCGTGAATGGCAAAACAGAACACGCGGTTTTGTTGGAACTGTTCACAGAACATGGCGCGGGAACGCTTATTCATCACAACGATGATGATCGGGAGGAATGCTAATGCCATTGGCGGACATTCAATATTGGGTTTTTGATTTGGACAACACGCTTTATCCGCGTGAATGCCAACTCTTCGCGCAAATCGATAAACTGATCACCGCCTATGTTGCAGATGTTACCGGATTGGAACCGATACCAGCTCGCCAATTGCAGAAAGAATTCTTCGGCCAATATGGCACCACTTTGCGGGGATTAATGGCCACTCGTGATATCGACCCGCACCATTTCCTATCAAAGGTCCATGACATTGATTACAGTCCGGTGAAGCCAGACCCCGCTTTGATGGCCGCTATTCGCGCTCTTCCGGGCAAAAAGCTGATTTTTACAAATGCCGACACCAAACACGCAGAAGCTGTAATTGATCGGCTTGGCGGCAATGATGTATTTGACGGCATTTTTGATGTTGTCGATGCCGATTTGGAACCGAAACCGTTCCTTGGACCCTATGAAAAATTCCTCAGGGACCATCATGTGGAGGCAAAAGCCGCTGCAATGTTTGAAGACATGGAAAAAAATCTCCTCACCGCCCATCAACTGGGTATGCGCACGGTGCATGTTGTGCCAAGCGCTGATTTTATAGATGATAGTCTTGAGGCGTTCGAGCTGGAGCGCAAAGATGATCACGACCATATTCATCACGTAACAGACGACCTTGCAGGATTTCTCAAGCCTTTCGCAGCTTAGCGTTCATGTTAACGGCTTTGCGACATGCTCCCATGGTAGTCCTCTAACGTTTGACCGGGCAATTGGCTGAAACGCTCATCGATTGGCTGGAGTTTACTAAACCGGTCCAGTCGAAATTCGCGGAATCCTCTGCGGGTTTCACACCATGCCGTCAATAGCCAGATAGGGCCGAAACTGATCAGACCAAGTGGTCTAAGGATGCGTTTGGTCTCTGTTTCCGAAAGACTGAGATAGGTCACATTCAACTTTGTGCATTTTTCAATTGACCGTCGCGCCAGCGCAATACGCGATTTTAATTTCTCGGTGCCGCTCGCTGGATAGGCGAGTAAGTGATTGCGCTCTAGCTTCTTTTGATGCGTTTCGGGCAAAACCGACTTAACTTTCTCCAGCGCCTCCTTTGCAGCCACGGCCATTGCATGATCGGCTAAGTTGGCCACTGCTCGCGCGCCAAAGGCCAAAGCTTCGAGTTGTTCAAATGTGAATGTCATCGGCGGCACATCAAATTCGTCCCGTAGCATAAACCCAACACCAGCCTCTGAATCAATCGGCGCACCCGATGCTACAAGGTGCGCCATGTCCCGATATATCGAACGCTTAGACGTTTCCAGCTTGTTGGCGATTTGCAACGCGGTCATTGCCCCGTTTGCTTGCCGCATGATTTGGATAATTCTGAACAATCGTTCTGCTCGGCGCATTTATTTCTCCATTGTGGCCACAAGGGTGGCAACAGGGTCATGATAGTTCCACTCCATCAACAATGGAAAGAGACAAAATGACCAATCATGTTTTCGAACTCGTTACGTTCAAAGTTAAAGATCCAGAGCAAACTAAATTGGCGCGACGCGATGCACTTGCTGCGGCTAAAAAACTACCTGGCTTCGTAAAAGCGACCGCTTTAATCAACCACGAAGACCCAACTCAATTCGCTGACCTTGTTGAGTGGGAAAGCATTGAAGACGCTAAGTCCGCGGCAGAAATGGTAATGAAAATACCTGAATTTGCGCCAATGATGGAACAGATTGAAACCGTTGAGGGCATGAACCATTTCAACATCGAACATGTGGTTGAATAGCCTGATGTTCTCCAGAGCCTGAACTGCTCAGGACGTCATTGACAGGCCTCAACATGGTTGCATGGTGCAACCATGTTGAGGCATACTGAAATTGATCAAATCCGTTTATCATCTCGCATTATCGTGCGAGAGTTGGGTTTCCTAAACAAAGGACTTGCTAGTACGGAATTGACCCAGCAGAAGCCCATGCGATTGTTGAAATTGGTAGCCTAAGCGAAAAAGAGCTGATTGAACGGCACAGACCCGGCAAAGCCGAGTCCGTGCATATTCAAAGCCAATTAAAAGCTACTCAATGACAGCGTCACAACCTTCATCGGTAATTGCAGGCAAGTTGTATGCGTCACGCACAATGCACCAAGCTTCCTCTGCGGTATCAACCATGTTGAACAAGTTCAAATCATCGGGTGAAATGGTGCCTTCTTCGGCCAAAGCTTCAAGATTGATCACCCGGTTCCAGAAGTGTTTGCCGAACAGCAAAACCGGCACCCGCTCCATCCTGCCCGTCTGAATAAGCGTGAGCGTTTCAAAAAACTCGTCCATGGTGCCAAAGCCACCCGGAAAAACCGCAATAACTTTCGCGCGTAGCAAAAAGTGAATTTTGCGGGTCGCAAAGTAGTGAAAATTGAAACATAGGTCGGGTGTAACATAAGTATTTGGTGCTTGCTCATGCGGCAATACGATGTTCAATCCGATAGAAGGCGCACCCACTTCAGTTGCGCCCTTATTGCCCGCTTCCATGACGCCTGGTCCACCGCCCGTTACGACAACATATTCTTTATGATCAAGCGTTTCTGAGGTGAGCGATGCCAAACGGGCAAATTTACGCGCTTCGTTGTAATATTTGGAGTTCTTTTCCAAATTGGCTTTTTGCACCTCGTTTTTCGCCGCCCAAGCATCTGCACCCGGGGCTGGCAACCTTGCGCCACCAAATAGCACCACGGTTGAGTTAATGCCCCGCTCCTGCAGCCATAATTCTGGCTTTAAAATCTCAAGCTGCAAGCGAATGGCACGCGTGTCTTCTGACGTCATGAATTCTTCGTCTGAGAACGCCAATTTATAGGCAGCTGATTCTGTTTGAAGCGTTTTGGGAACACGCCTCGTAACGTTGATATCTTCTTGCGAAGTACGTAACGCGGTGTGGCGGCGTTTTGACATAAAATTCTCCAAATGTTGTTTGTAACTATTATTCGCACAATCCAGTTAACGATAGGTGGTTGCAAGCGGATCGCGCAATCGTCATTTTTCCGCGAGGGAAAGGATTGCTTTCGCAGTTGGATGAGTTGACACCAATTGTGACAACGCTAATGTCGCTCACAAATCCTTGAATGTTTAGCTAGAGAGCCCAAATTATGTCTTTTGCCGACTTGGCCCAAACAATTGATGCCGCTTTTGATGACCGCGATAATGTCAACCTTTCCACCACGGGCGCAATTCGTGAAGCTGTAAAGGATGCGCTAGCGTTGATGGATGACGGCAAATTACGCGTCGCTGAAAAAAACGATGCAGGCGAATGGACGGTAAACCAATGGGCGAAGAAGGCAGTTTTGCTATCGTTCCGGCTAAACGATATGGAAGCCATTCCCGGCGGCCCTGGTGGCTCGCACTGGTGGGACAAGGTGCCTTCAAAATTTGCTGGCTGGAGTGACAATCGTTTCCGCGCCGCAGGCTTTCGCGCAGTGCCGGGCGCCATTGTCCGCCACTCTGCCCATATTGCGCCAGGTGCTGTTTTAATGCCGTCATTTGTTAATCTGGGTGCCTTTGTTGGCGAAGGTACGATGGTCGACACTTGGGTGACCGTTGGGTCGTGTGCTCAAATTGGTAAGAATGTGCATCTTTCTGGCGGCGTGGGCATTGGCGGCGTTTTGGAGCCGTTGCAAGCTGGGCCGGTTATCATCGAAGATGATTGCTTTATCGGCGCACGTTCAGAAGTTGTTGAAGGCGTTCGTGTCGGCAAAGGCTCTGTGATTTCCATGGGCGTATTCATTGGCCAATCCACAAAGATTGTGAACCGACACACTGGCGAAATTCATATGGGTGAAGTTCCGCCTTATTCAGTAGTTGTTTCAGGTTCCATGCCCGGCAAGCCATTTCCAGATGGCACTCCTGGCCCAAGCCTATATTGCGCGGTGATCGTTAAACAGGTTGACGAAAAAACGCGCTCGAAAACCTCGATCAATGAATTGTTGCGAGACTAGTTGATGTCCGACGCGCTTGACCTGCTTTCTGACCTTATTAAATGCCGTTCAGTAACGCCCGAAAATGGTGGTGCATTGGATGTGCTTGAAGCATTTTTGAACCCATTGGGCTTTACGTGTACGCGCACGCCATTTGAAGGCGACGGCAGTTATCCCGTGGACAATCTGTTTGCAACGCGCGGATCGGGAACCCCGCATATGCTGTTCGCTGGCCACACAGATGTTGTACCGGTTGGCGACGCAGACGCCTGGACACATGATCCGTTTTCAGCTGACGTGGTTGATGGCGTGATGTGGGGCCGTGGTGCGGTGGACATGAAAAGTGGCGTCGCTGCTTTTTGCTCTGCCCTACCCCCTTTCATTAAAAGCGGTGAAGCAGACAAATGCACCATCTCTTTGCTGATCACTGGCGACGAAGAAGCAGACGCCGTAAATGGCACAGTGAAAGTGCTCAAATGGGCGGAAGAACACGGACATGTATTCGACTTCGGGTTGGTCGGTGAACCGTCCAGCGCTCAAACATTTGGCGACACGGTAAAAATCGGACGACGCGGCTCCATGAGTTTCACCATCAGTGTGACGGGGGAGCAGGGCCATGTTGCCTATCCCGATAAAGCCCGCAACCCAATGCCAGTTCTTGCAGGTATTGCACATCAGCTTTCAAGCGCAAAGCTGGATGATGGCAATGAGAATTTCCAGCCAACCAATTTAGAGATTACATCGATTGATGTTGGCAATAATGCAACAAATATCATCCCGGCCAAAGGTGCCGTTAAAGGCAATGTTCGGTTCAATGATATTTGGGATGCGCAAAAACTTGAATATTGGATTTCGACACAAATTTTGAAAGTTCCGGCCCAAGGTTGTGATATTGAGTTGAACTTCAAAGAACCGGTGTCACGCTCATTTGTTTCGCATGGTTCAAAACATGTCGATATGTTAGTGGATAGTGTCGCAACTGTTTCAGGACAAACCCCGGAACGTTCCACCGGCGGCGGCACATCGGACGCTCGTTTCATCGCTGATTATTGCCCGGTTGCCGAATTTGGTCTTGTGGGAAAAACCATGCACCAAGTTGACGAACGCGTGCCCACACAAATGGTACTTGAACTTGAGAAGGTTTACGCCCATTTCTTGAATAGCTTTGCAAACCAAGGATAATTTTATGAACCCGCCGAGTTTGATCGACGAATTGGTGGCGGCCGCCCGTGGATGCTTCGGCATTCTTTTGGGACGCGAACAAGAAATCAAGTATCTTGATGGAAGTTGGCCCGCACTGATCAGTTCTGCCATCGCTGCGCTATTGGCAATCGGCGTTCAAGCTATGCTGAAATTGCCGCTGCCCGAAGGTGTTGTTGCGCCTATCCCTGTGATGGTTTTGCTGCATTTGGTGGCTGTTAATGTTGCTGGTTTTTATGGTGTTTATCTGTTTTTACGCGCCAAAGGGCGGGGCATCGATATGTTTCGATATATCGCCGCGCACAACTGGTCCAACTTGTTCTTTTTGAGCGCTACCCTAATTTTGGTATTTGCCTTGCCCGGTTTAATGGGCAGCTTGGCGATAACAATTGCAACGGCGGTTTTCTATGTCCGAGCGGCCACGCACCTGCTGAACGTTCGCGGCGCGGACCTGGTATTGATGATCGGCGCACAACTATTGGCGATGTTGGCCTGTGTTATTTTGCTGATGATTATTGGTGGGTTTATTCCGGGACTTGGCTTTTATATACCCGGTTAGTCCCCGTAGCGCTGAGATGCTGGTTTGACGCAAGATCTAAGGATAATCCACGTGGGTCAGATATAGGCCGTGGGCCGGTGCTACCGGTCCGCAAGCTTTTCGGTCTTTGGCTTCCAGCGCAATTTTGACATCTTCAGGTTGCCAACGTCCTTCACCCACTGCTTTGAGAGACCCAACCATTGATCGCACTTGATTGTGCAAAAATGCCCTAGACGAAACGTTGATAAAAATCGTTTCACCATCCCGGCTCACATCAAACCGATCAATCGAGCGGATCGGTGATTTTGCTTGGCAAAACTTGGATCGAAATGTTGAAAAATCATGTTCGCCCAAGAAGTACTTGGCAGCCTCAGCCATTTTGACGTGATCTAGTTCGATAGGAACATGCCAGACGCGCTTCGCATCCAGTACTGGCCGCGAACGACGACAGAAAATCTGATATTCGTAATGCCGCGCTGTGGCAGAAAACCGAGCTTCAAAGCTTTCATCGACTTTTTCAACACTGATAATAACAATGGTGTTCGGCTTAAGATGAAAGTTGATTGCTTGCATGACCTTGAATGGATCATGATCCACATCTGTATCGAAATGAATGACCTGACCTAGCGCATGCACACCGGCATCTGTTCTGCCAGCCGCCTGTGTGCGTGTTTTTACGCCACAAAATTTTTCGATTGCGCGTTCAATTTTGTTTTGAACCGCTTTGCCATTTGGCTGCACCTGCCAACCCGCATAAATCGTGCCATCATATTCAACAAGCGCTTTGTAACGAGGCATTAAGTCAACACATATGATTTGAGCGAACCCGTTCCACGAATGAACGTTTCAGCATCCATCATGCTTTTGCCCTCACGTTGAACGTGGGTGATCGCGATTGCGCCTTGCCCGGTTGCGACCGTTAATTCGTCATCAATTATCGTACCTGCAGCACCTTGCCCGTCTACGAGTGCCGACTTAATCACTTTGACCCGGGTTGGTTTGCCATTCAGTTCGATCTGAAACCACGCGCCGGGAAATGGCGATAGACCACGCACTTTGTTATGGATATCAATCGCGCTTGCTGACCAGTCGATCCGCGCTTCTGCTTTGTCGATTTTTTTGGCGTAAGTGACGCCTTCTTTGGCCTGCGGCACAAAGTGTAGGCTATCCCGCTCCAGCGCTGGCAGTGCCCGCCCCATCAGATCCGCACCACGGATCATCATTTCATCGTGTAACTCACCAGCGGTCATATTTTCCGAAATTGGAATTTCATCAATTAGGCCAACATCGCCAGTATCTAGCCCCTCGTCCATCTGCATGACCATTAGGCCGCTTTGCGTATCGCCAGCCATTATCGCCCGTTGGATTGGCGCTGCACCGCGCCAGCGCGGTAGCAATGACCCGTGCAAATTCAAACAGCCTTTTTTCGGCGCATCCAAAATGCGTTTGGGCAACAGCAATCCGTAGGCCACAACGACGGCGACATCTGCGTCCAGCGCCTCAAAGGCTTCTATGTCAGCTTCGTCTTTGAAGTTTAACGGGGTACGCACCTCAAGACCAAAACCTTCAGCCAAATCATGGACCGGAGATTTACGCTCTTTCTTTCCGCGCCCGGCTGGGCGCGGCGGCTGACTGTACACGGCAACCACATCATGCCCACGTCCGATAATTTCGCTCAATGTCGGCACCGCAATTTCTGGGGTGCCCATGAAAATGATCCGCATGGATTATTCTGCCGCTCGTTTGGCCAGTTTCTGGAATTTCTTTTTCACCCGATCTCGTTTTAAGCGAGATATATAATCGATGAACAATTTGCCGTCCAAATGATCAACTTCATGTTGTACAACAGTGGCTAACAAACCATCACATTCAAGTTCTTGGCGTTCGCTGTTCTCATCCAAAAATGTCACATTACACCTTTCCGGGCGTTCTACATCTTCGTAATATTCGGGAATGGACAAGCAACCTTCCTGATGCACACGCAATTCTTTTGAAAACCACGTAATTTCAGGGTTGATCATCGCCAACGGCTGAGGGTCTTCTTCTTCCCCTGCGGGGTCCATCACGATTACCCGACGCATGACCCCAATTTGGGGTGCAGCAAGCCCAACGCCAGGCGCATCATACATGGTGTCAAACATGTCTTTGACCAGCGTTTTAATCTCGTCATCAATTGTTGCGACGGGTGCAGCCACTTCACGCAAGCAAGGGGTGGGGATATGAAGAATGCGCCGGATAGCCATGGGGTCTTTTACCTTTTATTCCAATTCAGTCGTGTCGATAGGATGAAAGGGCTTTACTGGTCAAGGAAAGCTTTCGCCCGTTCCAGTGAAGCTCACCCTTAATATGGGGATTTTTGCCATCAATTTCTAGATCAAAATTGCACAACCTCGAGCACCGAATCACGATAAAACATCGATATGGAAAGCATCTTATTCTCAGCATTTGGTCGCAATTTTAGTGGCTTTGAAACCGTCCTCATCATTTTGGGGCTTTTATTGTTTGTTTCTGTCGTCGCCATTTTTACCTCGATGGCCGCAAATCGCAAACGACGCGAAGACGCGATTGCGTTGGTGGAACGCAATTCGGAAATGGAACGCCATATGGCGGACTTGATGCGCGTTCAGTCTGAAATGACCGGGCGCATGCACACCATGTCGGAAATATTCGGCTCGCGCACGTCGGACCTTGCGCGGCTGTTAACCGAACGGATTGAAGGGGCGAGCCATCGCACCAATCAGTCGGTCAACGAAACCCGGGTTAAAACCGAAGAGAGCCTTTCCAAACTCAACGAACGTTTGGCTGTGATTGATCGGGCGCAATCTACCATTGCGGACCTTTCCACAGAAGTTGTATCCCTGCGCGATATTTTGGCGAACAAGCAAAGCCGTGGGGCGTTTGGCCAAGGACGCATGGAAGCCATTGTTGCCGACGGGCTGCCTAACGCCAGCTTTAATTTTCAAGCTACCCTTTCCAACAATAATCGACCCGACTGTTTGGTTACATTGCCCAATGATGCGCCTAATTTAGTAATTGACGCCAAGTTTCCGCTAGAGGCTTGGCAACGGCTGCATGAAGCGGAAAATACGGATCAAACCAAGCAGGCCCTGGCTTCGTTTCGCAACGATATGAATGTTCACGTTAAGGCCATTTCAGAGAAATATCTGATCCCGGGTGAAACCCATGACACGGCCTTTATGTTTGTGCCGTCCGAGGCGATTTTTGCCGACATTCACGAGAAGTTTGAAGATATCGTGCAAAAGGCTCTGCGCCAACGCGTGGTCATCGTTTCACCCTCATTGCTGATGTTGTCCATCCAAGTGGTGCAAGCGTTGCTGCGTGACGTTAAAATGCGGGAGCAGGCGCATATTATTCAAAAGGAAGTCGCGAACCTTTTAAGCGATGTCGGTCGACTTTCAGACCGAGTGGTAAAGCTCCAAACCCATTTCAGCCAAGCCAACAAAGACGTCGAGCAAATTCTCATTTCCACCGGCAAAGTGACCAAGCGCGGTGAGCGCATTGAGCAACTAGAATTTGAAGACAAGTCAGAAGAAGATACAGATGGACCACAATTGGGCGAACCTGAAAGGGATGAGCCACTATTGCCGATTTCCAGATAATCGCTGGTCAAAATCGGGTCGCCTAGCTGATGATCCACCGATAGCATGTGAGCTAATTTAGTAAGGCTGCTTAGATGTCATATGTTTTACCTCTAGTCCTGTTTCTCATTCCACTTGCCTTTTCCCCGGGGCCGGGGAATTTGTTCTTCGCTGCGCTCTCCGCACGGTTTGGCGCAGCGGCCAGCATTCCCGCACTTGCGGGATATCATGTGGGCACAATGGTCATCACGTTTTTGGTGGGATTGGGATTTGAAATCGGCACGTCCAACAATGCGGGTTTCACTAAATTCCTCGCCTCAGTTGGTGCCATTTACGTCCTGTATTTGGCTTTCAAACTCGCCACATCAAAAATCTCGGATGCGCCGGACGTGCAGAATGTGCCAAGTTTTATGGATGGTTTTTTGTTGTTGGCGTTCAACCCGAAAGCCTATGTGATCATTGCCCTACTGTTCACACAATTTCCAACGGCAAAACTACTGCCTGAAAATCCAATGTTGGCGAACTTGATGATTTCGAGCTTCTTCACCGTTCACAACCTCTTTGCCTTCATCGTTTGGATTTTGGTCAGCGACAGGTTGGCAAAAGGGTTCCGCTCACGGCAAAACTTTCAACGGATGAACTGGTTGTTTGGCGGCATGCTTGGAGTTGTTGCAGTTTGGCTTTTCGTGACGAATTGGATTTAGGGTTTGTCCCAATTCAAAATGCCTCAAAACAATCGTAATTGCGCTGGCGAAAAATTAAGCCATCTTTAAACTCAAAAATGCAGGCAATGTGAGCAACCATATCGTCGCCAACGCCCAGCGAACCCAAAGGAATAGCCATTGTTCCTGTCCAGGTTAGCTCGGCAACAACATTTTTATCGGTTGCAATAATATTATTGATAGTGAAATTTTGCGCGCTCAAAATCTGCGCGCCGCGTTCTGCCCCTTCAAGAATTTTTGACAAATCCCGATCAACTCGTTCTGGTGTGATCTTATTGGGGTATTCGGTTTGTTGAACATCCGGGTGAAAGAACTTGGCCAATTCATCACCTGTTTTTAGCTGATTAAGTGTATCGAGATATGAACTAACCAAGTCTGTGTTGTGCGCCATTTTCCCTCCAACATATTCGCTTAGAAATCTGTTCTAGCGCTGAGCGCTTGAGTGAGTGTGCCTTCGTCCAAGTAGTCAAGCTCACCGCCCACTGGCACGCCGTGGGCGAGACGTGTGATTTTGATGTCAAAGCCTTCTAGACGGTCGGTCACATAGTGGGCGGTGGTTTGGCCATCGACCGTGGCGTTTACCGCGAGGACCACTTCTCGCACATCGCCTTTACCCACCCGGTCGACAAGTGGGGCAATATTCAAGTCTTCTGGGCCAACGCCATCAAGGGGCGAAAGCGTTCCCCCAAGCACGTGATAAAGCGATTTGACGGTGCCAGCGCGCTCCAACGCCCAAAGATCAGCGACATCTTCAACGACGATCAGCATGCCTGTCGCCAAGCGACGGGGGTCGGTGCAAATATTGCAGGGAGATTTTGTATCAACGTTACCGCATTGCGCGCAGGTCACAACGGTGTCGACTGCGCGATCAAGCGCGGAGGCGAGCGGCACCATCAGCGTGTCTTTTTTCTTGATTAAGTGCAGCACAGCACGGCGCGCAGAACGTGGCCCCAACCCTGGCAATCTTGCCAAAAGCTGAATGAGTTGCTCAATTTCGGGGCCGCCGTTTTGGTTGTTCATTTAAAAATCGCACCCGTTCTTAGAACGGCAATTTCATGCCTGGAGGAATTGGCAGGCCGGCCGTCATTTCTTGCATTTTTGACTGGCTGATTTCTTCAGCTTTTTTGCGCGCATCCGCGTGGGCGGCAATCAGCAAATCTTCCAAAATCTCGGCTTCTTCAACCTTGAGCAAAGATGGATCGATTTTTACACCGCGCATATCGCCTTTGCCGGTCAATGTCACCACAACCATGCCAGCACCAGCGGAACCTTGCACTTCTGTGGCTTCTAACTCAGCCTGCATCTCGCCCATCTTGGCTTGCATTTCCTGAGCTTTTTTCATCATGCCCATCATGTCTTTCATAGATCTGTTCCTTCATCTTCTAGACTGTTTTCCAACCATTGCTCGGCTGGAGGCTCATTGTCTGTAAGTGATTTTTCGTTGACCAACCGTGCGCCTGGAAATGCTTCCAATATTGCTTTGACCGAAGGATCCTGCATCGCCTTTTCGCGTTGATCTTCTGCCTCGCGGTCTTTTTGCTGGCGGATTGTATTCGTCGCTGGCTGTTTTGAAATGGTGACCATCCAAGGCTGGTTGGTCCATTCCTTCAGTTTTTGCGACAAATGCTGAGCAACACTCGCATCGGCATCCGGCGTCAATGCAATTTCAATACGTCCGTCGGCGATTGAGACTGGGCTAACATGGGCTTCCAAGGCGTGCTTTAGAATGAGCTCGCGTCGCTCACCGCTCAATGCAACAATTGCTTCAAAGCTATCCAGCTTCATGGTCGGCTCAGGCGAGTTGGACGACATCGGCGCGTGATTAACACTGACCGCTTGCAGTTGTCCGCCACCGGCAGCCTTCATGGCTCCGCCGCCACCACCGCCAGTGGGACGGGTTGGTGGAGCACTGTTTTGTGTTGGCACTGGCGTTGTACTTGCGCCCGCAGGAAGATTTTCCAGTTTTTTGATCAACTCATCAGGTGATGGCAAGTCCGCAGCATAGGCCAGACGGATCAATACCATCTCGGCGGCCTGTATCGCGTCATGGGCATTGTTGATTTCCCCAATGCCTTTATTCAAAATTTGCCATGTGCGCGACAGAACGCGGATATTGAGTTTGCCTGCCATTTCTTTGCCACGGACCTTTTCGTCCGGGGTTAAAACCGGATCTTTGTCGGCTCCGGGCACAACTTTTAGGCGCGTCACGAGATGGGTAGTGGCGGCAAGGTCCGTAATGATTGTTGCTGCATCTGCCCCTGCATCATATTGGTGGCGCAACTGCTCTAAGGCTCCGGCTGCATCGCCCTTCATCAAGGTCTCAAACAAATCAAGGGTCAATGCCCGATCTGCAAGCCCGAGCATCTGGCGAACGGTTTCGGCTTTTATATCGCCACCAGAGTGGGCAATCGCTTGGTCGAGCAAAGACAAATTATCCCGCACAGACCCCTCACCCGCACGGATGACAAGTTGCAAGGCATCAGGCTCGAAGGTGATGCCCTCTTTTTCCAATATGCCGCCAAGATATTCAGCCAAGGTTTCTGGGCCGACACGTCTTAAATCAAAACGCTGACAACGGGAAAGGATAGTGATCGGCACTTTGCGAATTTCGGTGGTCGCAAAAATGAACTTCACATACGGGGGCGGCTCTTCAAGCGTTTTCAGTAGGCCGTTGAAAGCAGCTTTGGAAAGCATGTGAACTTCATCGATGATGAATACTTTATAGGGTGCTGAAACAGGTCCGTAGCGTACGCTCTCAATAATTTCGCGAATATCATCAATGCCGGTGTGCGATGCGGCATCCATTTCGATGATATCCACATGGCGGCTTTCAATGATCGCGCGACAATGCTTGCCTTCAACGTCTAAGTCTAGGGAAGGATGTGCGCCGCTATCATCTTCAAAATTTAGCGCGCGCGCCAAAATGCGCGCCGTGGTGGTTTTACCAACACCGCGTACGCCCGTAAGCATGAAGGCGTGGGCAATGCGATTTGAAGAAAATGCATTTTTGAGCGTTTGCACCATGGCCTCTTGGCCAATGAATGTGGAAAAACTCTCTGGGCGGTATTTGCGGGCAAGTACCAAATAAGATTCTTGTTTATCCGCCAATTTTTGATCCGCCATTTGAGTGAGAAATACGAGCGCCATTTGACACCGATTCTAAGGCGATGTCCTAATGTTTTGCGCAAAGCAAATGGTAGGAGGCTGGCAACGACCCGTTCCAAACTCGTTAGGGCTGCTTCCTTCCGGACCTGACCCAGTTGGCGAGCGGTTCGTCCGCACCAACCTCCCAACGCGACTATATCGGTTATCTTCACCTAGATTGCAAGAGCTGGATTGCGTTTTGGTATTTACAACCCGTGAGCCCTGCACATTGCCCTCATCATCTTAGCTTTTCTTGGAAGGGTAAACGCCCAATATATTGATGTAGTCGGTGAAAAACTCCAACTCTTCCATGGCAAATCGAACGCTTAGATCGTCGGGGTGGCCTTCAATATCTGCGTAAAACTGAGTTGCCGTGAAGTTTCCATCAACCATGTAGCTTTCAAGCTTGGTCATGTTGACGCCGTTAGTGGCAAAGCCGCCCATCGCTTTATAGAGCGCGGCAGGCACGTTGCGCACACGGAAAACAAAGGTTGTTTTTATGTCGGGTGTGTTTGCTTCAACATCCGCCATCTCACGCGACATAACCAAAAAGCGAGTGGTATTATGATCTTCGTCCTCAATGTCTTCTGCCAACAGATCAAGACCGTAGATTTCACCAGCAAGTTTTGATGCGATAGCGGCGCGGCGTTTATCGTTGTGTTCTGCAACTTCGCGGGCGGACCCAGCGGTGTCCACAGCATTGATGGCGTTTAAATTGTGATCACGAATAAATTTTCGGCATTGTCCAAGAGCGACCGACAAGCTCTGCACCTCTTCAACCTCATCCAATGCAGTGCCCTTGATACCAAGCAAGCACATATTCACCCGATGATAGTGCTCACCAATGATCTTGAGGCCGCTTTCGGGCAAAATATGGTGGATATCTGTGATGCGGCCATACAGCGAGTTTTCAACTGGCACCATGGCATAATCTGCGTCACCATTTTGCACAGCAGCAATTGTGTTTTCAAAGGTCACGCATGGCAAAGCTTCGTCGTTCGGAAAAACGGCATTGACCGCCGCGTGCCCGAATGCACCTTTTTCGCCTTGGAATGCCACTTTTAACATGATGTAAACCTTGATCTATTTATGAATTTCGTTGCGCAATATCAACAAGCGTTGGTTAAGAGTCAATGCGCTAAGCTCAATCATAGATAGCACGTTCATCATATGTTGCGACGTTCATAAATGGTTGCCATTATGCGGAAATGTCGCAGATTGCATGTAGGGAGTTGCGCGGTGCGGCCCTACTATATAAGGTCCGCGCGCGAATAGATGGTTTCGCAAATCACTTGCGGGAATCAGTTTGGTTTGGATAGTGGTATTCAAGCGATGCAAATTTGCCGTCGGAATTGGGGCGATGGCGTGGAGAAGGCATAAAATGAATTCGATTGACCTGCAGAAAATTTTCGGTGCAATTCTGGGCACTTTTTTGTTCATCATGGGCGTTGGTTTCTTGGCAGAAGCTGCTTATCACACAGAAGCAGGCGCTGGCGGTGGTTATACACTGGAAGCAGCTAGCGAGGGGCAAGTCGACAGCGGCGAAGAAATACAAGTTGAAGCAGTTTCATTGGCTGTATTGCTTGCAAGCGCTGACGTTGAAAAAGGCGGTAAAGTATTTAAGAAATGCTCAGCTTGTCATACATCTGAAGCTGGCGGCGCGAACAAAGTTGGCCCTGCACTTTATGATGTGATCGGGCGTTCGGTTGCTGGTGTCGATGGATTTGGATATTCCGACGTACTTGTCGGCTATAAAGCCGAAGGCCGCACTTGGACTTACGAAGACCTTGATGCATTCCTAACCAAACCAAAAGACTACGCACCTGGCACAAAGATGAGCTTTGCGGGTTTGAAAAAAGAAACTGATCGCGCAGACTTGCTCGCATACTTGCAAACATTGTCTGCATCTCCTGTTGCATTGCCAACAGAGTAAGCGAACGATTTCCGCATTATGCGGTTAGACGATTGAAAAAGGCCGTGCCATAAACTGGTGCGGCCTTTATTTTTTTGGAGTATTTTGATGACCCTTTTGATGCATTTGACTGATGTAAGCGAACAAGAGTGGGCCAGCGCCTTTCAGGCTGCACTGCCCAACCATAAAATTGTGACCCGCGCAGATGATTTTGACCCGAAAGAGATTAAGTACATCTATGTTTGGAAACCTGAAAACGATGCATTTGATGGGCTTGAAAACCTTGAAGTGATCTTTTCACTGGGTGCTGGCGTTGATGGTATTGTCAAACACCCCAGGCTTCCTAAAGGCGTGCCGATCGTTCGGTTTGTTGATGACGAACTCACCCAATGTATGACCGACTATGTTGTGACCAATGTAGGTATGCATCACCGTCAAATGACCCGCTATATGCGAGAGCAAAAGAGCAAAACATGGGATCAATATTATCCTGAACGCGCATCAACCATCAATGTGGGCATTATGGGACTTGGCCAATTGGGCAACGACGCTGCACAGAAATTGAGCCATTTGGGATATAATGTCGCTGGTTGGTCGCGTAGTCCAAAAAACATTGAGACTATCGAAGAGTTTTCCGGCGCTGATCAATTTGATGCTTTTCTCAACCGCACAGATATCTTGGTGTGCTTGTTGCCGTTTACGCCACAAACCCAAGACATTTTATGCATGGAGAATTTCAAGAAATTACGACGCGGCCATTTGCCGGGTGGACCCGCAATCGTTAACGCGGCGCGCGGCGGCCACCAGAATGAAGAAGATATCGCAGTGGCTCTTCAAGACGGCACGCTAGGTGCTGCCAGCCTTGACGTGTTCAAAACTGAGCCCTTGCCTCAAGCCAGTGCATTGTGGGTGTTGGACAATTGTTACATCACCCCTCACATCGCTGCCATTTCCGGCCTAGATGCGGGCATTAAGTTGGTCACGTCGCAAATCGCTCGGTACGAAGAAACTGGTGAACTCAAACATATTGTAGATGTGTCGCGCGGCTATTAAGCCGCGCAACAATTTGCCTAATCTTTAGGTTTTAGGGTAACGCTTTTTAAGCGCCAAGTAGGCTGCGCGTTGTCCCTGTTCCGTGCCACCCAATGGACGGCCGGGACGTGGTTTGTCTGCCCAAGCCATCATATCGATATGGCTCCAGCTTTTGGCATTTTTAACAAACCTTCTCAAAAACAAAGCCGCTGTGATGGCACCAGCGTACCCGCCAAAAGACATGTGGTTCACATCAGCTATGGGTGAGGCCAACATCTCATCGTAATTGTCCCACAATGGCATTTGCCACATTGGGTCGGACGAAGGAACACCTTGTGCCATCAGTTCATTTGCAAATTCATCATCTGTCGAAAACAAAGCCGCTAATTCTGTACCAACAGCAACCCGCGCCGCGCCGGTCAGCGTTGCCATATCAATAATGATTTCAGGGCTTTCTTCATCCGCTAAGCTAAGAGCATCTGCCAGAACCAAGCGCCCTTCGGCATCTGTATTGCCAATTTCAACGCTCATGCCATTACGTGACGGCAAGATGTCACCCGGGCGGAAAGCGGAGCCTGAAATAGCGTTTTCAACTACGGGAATAAGCACACGCAAGCGCACCGGAAGTTTTGCGCTCATGATGGAATGGGCCAAACCCAAAATATTGGCAGAGCCGCCCATATCCTTTTTCATCAAAAGCATGTTGGAGGCTGGCTTGATGTCCAAACCACCGCTGTCAAAAATCACGCCTTTGCCCACTAAAGTGACCTTTGGCGCATCTTCATGCCCCCAGGTAAAATCAAGCAAACGTGGCGCTTGTGCCGATGCGCGACCAACGGCGTGGATCATCGGAAAGTTTTGATCCAGCAAATCTTCGCCAACAATTGAGCGCACTTCTGCGCCGTGTTTTTTGGCGAACTCACGGATATATTTCTCGTAATTATCCGGTCCAAGGTCATTGGGGGGGCGATTGATTAAATCCCGCGCAATTTCTGCCGCTTCTGCCATGATCGAAACTTCAGCGCCATTAGCGCCAGATAGCTTGCCGAGTGAGACAGAATTGTCGCTTTTTTTGAACTGGTTAAATTGATAGGCGCCAAGCCGAAATCCAAGTGCCGCGATTTCTGGGTTTTCAAATTCGCCGTGCAGATCAAATTCGCCATTTTGAAGCTTACTGGCAGCAAGTCCGGTAACCATGGGATGCGATTTGCCTTTTTCGCCCATACCAAACACATATTGATCAATATTGCCGTTTGCCGAAGGCACCGCGAGCAAGCTACCCGCTTTACCTTCGAAATCGTTCGCCTTGAGCCAAGCCATTTGCGTATCGTTTAATGCTGCAAGTTGGCTCTGATCACCTTGCCACACACATGTGATGGATTTGGTCATAATTTCCCGTCTTATCTATGATGTTACTTACAGGGTTAGCGCTGAATTCAACGATTTGCAAATGGTTCAACCAAAGTCTCTTTAACGCCCTGTTAGGGTTAATGATTTATTGAATTTAGGAGCCTTTTTGTTGTGGCTTGTGTTTAGTTGGAGAAAAGTTCACGCAAATGCTTCGCTCATCTCACCTTAAAAAATTACGGATATTGGCCCTTGCTGGTGTTGCGGCAGTTGCCTTAAACGCATGTGCTGCCAGCCGCGGTGGTGGAAACACAATTCGCACACCCGATTTTTCTGGGATGACGCAGGCGCAAAAACTTGGCGCCGTTCAGGATTTGGGTCAAAAATACCAAAAAAACCCACGCGATACGCGCATCACTGTTTATTATGCAGCCGCTTTGCGTTCCGCAGGACAGGCCGGGCAAGCGGTATCTGTGCTTGAAAAAGCAAGACTGAACAATCCAAAGGACAGGGATATTGCCTTAGCTTATGCAAAGGCATTGGCGTCAAACGGGCAGTTCGGGCAAGCGCTCAACATTATTGACGCAACAATTCAAGTCGAGTCGCCGCACTGGAATGTACTGAGTGTTAAAGGCGCTATTCTTGATCAGATGGGCAAGAATGCGCAAGCCCGCTCACTTTACGGTCAAGCCTTGGTCGTAGCGCCCAATGAAGCATCGCTTTACGCCAATATGGGCCTATCCTATGCGATGACTGGCGATTTGGACAAAGCAGAGCGCAATCTTAAAAGAGCCACCACCCTGCCCGGCGCGACCGGTAAGGTCAGGCAAAATCTAGCGCTTGTTATTGGTCTTCAAGGTCGGTTTGACGAGGCGCGTGGCATTTACGCCCAAGAGCTTGAACCTGCGGCTGTAGAAAGCAATATGGCCTATATCCGCGCACTTCTGACCCAACAGAACAAGTGGGACCTTATCAAGGGCAAAAAATAGCCCCTCATTGGTCAAGATTTTAATCCATTCCAATTGATTTCAAGAAATTCCGGCGCTTATTGGTGCCAACTTTATGGCGAGCACAAACACTTTGTGTGTGCCATCCAACGGGCTGAGATTTTTTGGTTAGTTGAATGCGGACATAAGTGCTGGCGTCATGACCATGATAAACAAGACCGGCAGGAAGAAGAGAATAAGTGGAACGGTCAATTTGGGCGGCAACGCTGCGGCTTTTGCCTCAGCCGCCATCATGCGCATTTCTCGGCCCTCTTCGGCCATTACCCGCAACGAACTGCCCACAGACGTACCATATTTGTCTGACTGAATAAGCGCCGTCATAACGGATTTCACTTCGTCCAGTCCCGTGCGATCTGACATGTTTTCGTAAGCCCGTGAGCGACGATCCAAGAACGACAGTTCAGCGGTGGTCAAAGTCAGTTCCTCGCCCAGTTCCGGACTTTGGACCGCGATTTCCTTGGCAACTCTGTTAAAGGCGTGCTCAATCGACATGCCGCTTTCCACGCACAAAAGCAGCAAGTCCAAACAATCAGACCAAGAGCTGCGGATGGATTGTTGGCGTTTGGTGGTTTGGTTTTTAAGCATTACCACAGGCAAGTAAGACGAAACAATACCCACACCGATCGCGTAGGTAATTGACAAATAAAGCGGGCCGCCCTTGTTGAACGCGAACATGAAGTAAAAAAGGGCTAAAACAGTAGTTCCAAGCGGGACGACAAACCGCAGGAAGACAAATGTTGTTACGGCAGTTGGGCCCCGATATCCAGCGCGTGCGAGCTTTTTTGTGGTCTGCTCGTCCGCAAATGCTTTTTTGAGATCAAACCGATCCACGATTTTGTTGACGGTTTCGGATGACTCTTTTTTCTTACGGGCGTTTTTATCTTCGCCACGCAGCCTAGAAATTTCATCTACCCTTAGCCGTTCGCGTTCAATCGCGACTTTTTTGATGCGATGTTTCACATCTTTCTTGTCGCTAAACTGCATACCGAACGTAAAAACAATCGCCGCAGCAGATATAGCAGCAAGCACTGCGACGAGAAAGTCTGGGTTGGTAACTGTGCCGACAATATTCATCTAAAAGTTCGCTTCAAAGGTTGGTTTTAATAGTCAAACTGAATCATTTTGCTCATTACGAACACGCCAAATGCCATCATGAACGCCGCGATTCCTAACATCAAATTACCAGTGGGGGTTGTGAACATCGGCACCATATAAGTCGGCGTCACCAACGAAACCATGATCGTCACAACAAATGGAAGCGCGCCAATAATTCCTGCAGATGCTTTCGCTTCTGAGGATACAGCCTTCACTTTCGCTTTCATTTTTTTACGGTTGCGCAAAACAACCGCAAGGTTACCCAACGCTTCAGATAGGTTGCCGCCCGACTGCTGCTGCACGGTAATCACGACGACGAAGAAGTTTACTTCGGCGATTGGCAAACGTTCAAACAAAATGGGTACTGCTTCAGCCATATTCTTGCCGACAGCCTGCTGCTCAACAAGGCGCGTGAATTCTGTCTTCACCGGCTCTTTGGCTTCGCTGGCAACCACGCGCATGGATTCATTCAATGGCATACCAGATTGGATACCCCGAACAATGGCTTCAACCGCGTTAGGAAACTCATCCAAAAACTTGGCCTGATACTTTCTGGTACGGCGACCCACATACCACATTGGAACGACGTATGTGCCAGCGGCACCAAAAACCAGGGCAAACAAAAGGGGTACACCAGTTGCCCATGCGACGATAAAAACAAGACTGCCAAAAATAACAGCGTTGCGCCAAAACGCGCCCACCGAAACCCGCATGCCCGCATGAGCTAGCTTTTTCTTAAGCGAGACTCGTTTGTTTTTTTTATTTGTATCACTTTGTTCATCCAAAATGTCTTGAAGGGACTTTCGCCGTTCAGACAGTTTCTTTTTTGGATCATCACGACGCTTTCGGCCCCCAGCACGTTCTCCGGCTGATAAGGCTTTAATGCGTTTGTCTGCGCGTCCACCGCCAGACATGCCGGGTGCAAATGCTAAGCCAACAGCACCAACGGCTAGAACGGACAGCAAAATAAGTACGAGTGGTGACATAATTTATGCGGCCCCCGCTTTTTCAACATTTGCTCTTTCAAGCGCTTCAATCAAATTCAGTTCTTCACCATAATAGCGTGCGCGTTCTGCAAATTTTGGCTTGGTAATACCAGTTGACCTGTGTCGACCAATTAGGTCACCGTTCGCGTCCTCGCCTACAATATCGTAAAGGAAGATGTCTTGGGTTACGATGACGTCACCCTCCATGCCCATGATTTCGGACACATGGGTGATACGCCGAGAGCCGTCACGCAATCGGGCAGCCTGAACAACAACATCGATGGATGAAACGATCATTTCCCTGATGGTGCGCGATGGGAGAGCGTAACCGCCCATTGTGATCATCGATTCAAGTCGTGAAAGAGCTTCACGAGGTGAGTTAGCGTGTAGCGTTCCCATTGAGCCGTCGTGACCTGTGTTCATTGCTTGCAATAGATCAAATGCTTCAGGCCCACGAACCTCACCCACGATGATTCGCTCGGGGCGCATCCGCAAGCAGTTCTTTACGAGATCACGCATCGTGATTTCGCCTTCGCCTTCAAGGTTAGGTGGGCGCGTCTCAAGACGCACAACATGAGGCTGTTGAAGTTGTAGCTCGGCACTATCTTCGCAAGTAATGATGCGTTCATCGGGCTCAATAAAAGCCGTTAGACAGTTTAGCAATGTCGTTTTACCTGAACCCGTACCACCAGAAATCAGAATATTTGCCCGAACCTTGCCCAAAATTTGCAAAATTTCTGCACCATCGGGTGAGACCGAACCAAACTTTGTAAGCTGGTCTAGGGTCAGCTTGTCCTTCTTAAATTTCCGGATGGTGAGCGAAGCCCCATCAATAGCCAATGGTGGCGCAATTACGTTCACACGGGAACCATCGGGTAAGCGCGCATCGCAAATCGGGCTTGATTCATCAACGCGCCGTCCGACTTGGCTCACAATTCTTTGGCAAACATTCATCAAGTGCGCATTGTCACGGAACTGCACGTTGGTCAGACGGACCTTACCGTCCACCTCGATGTAAGTGCGAACCGCACCATTGACCATAATATCGGCGATATCATCTCTGGCCAATAATGGTTCAAGCGGACCATAGCCCAACACATCATTGCAAATGTCTTCAAGCAAATCTTCCTGCTCAGAAATAGACATAACAATGGATTTTAGCGCGATGATTTCTGAAACAATATCGCGAATTTCTTCACGCGCTGACTCAATTTCCATTGTCGCCAGTTGGCTCAAATCGATAGAATCGATCAGTGCGTTAAACACCGACGATTTGGTTCTAAAATATTCCGAATCTGCCCCACGTTTTTTAACGTCACCGTCCACGTCGATTACGGGTTCGGCTTTTGGAACAGATTTTTGTGCAGTATGGCCAGCCACAACCGGTTTTTGCTGTTTTGGCGGAGCTGCACGCTCTGCAGAAAGTTCAGGCTTCGCTACTGGCGCTGCCTTTGGTGCTGCGCCATTTGTATTACCGCCAAAACTTGTGCGTTTACCAAACATAATTACCCTAACTCAAAGTCGAACTTACGCGAGTTTTAGTTTTTTCAATAACCCAGGCAAAACACCGCCTCGGTCAGTGCTCGCCTGTTCATCGCGACCGGTGGTTTTCATCGCCAATTTATTAAAAACATCATTGATTTTATGTGATGAGCTAATCTCAGCTATCATTTGACCATTATTTGCAGCCGACCCGAATAGGGCAGGCTCAAACGAAATTTGCGCAAAACATTCAGCGTCAATCGAAGCACCAAATTCATTGGTTGCGATCTCAGGACGCTTTGGCACTCCCACCTTGTTCAACACCAATAGCGGTTCAGACTCGCCTTGGCGCAGGTCTTTTAGTTTATCCAACATGGTCTTTGCGTTTCTCAGATTTGCAAGATCTGGCTCCGCAACCACAACAATTTCATCAACTGTCGACAATGTATGCCGCACCCAAGCATTCCATGTATGCGGTAAATCTAACACCACAATCGGAATATTTTTCTGACAAATTTCTATAATTTGTTCAAATGAACGCTCTTCAAAGTCATAGTCGCGATCAAGTGTTCCCGGCGCGGTCAACAAATTTACGTGGTTGGCGCATTTAGACATCAACCGATCAATAACAACATCATCAATGGCGTCAGCGGAAAATACAGCGTCGGCTAAACCATGAGGCGGTTCTTGGTTGTAATTCAGGCCCGCGGTGCCAAACGGCAAGTCCATATCAAGGATCAACACATCGCGCCGTACGGCTTGGGAGATTGCCCATCCTGTATTGTGGGCAATTGTTGAGGATCCCGCGCCACCTTTGGTCGACATAAAGGCAATTGTGCGCCCAATCGGCTCGGCTGCATCAGAAGCGAATTGCTCGGAAATCGTGTCAACCAGAGCGACACTCGCGATCGGCATCACCAGATATTCTGAAACGCCAAACCGAATAAGTTTTCTATATAGCTCAACATCGTTGGCGTGCCCAACCACTATGACTTTGGTCGACGCGTCGCAAACGCCAGCTAGATTTTCTAACGCGGTCAACAACTCGTCTGCCTGAAGCGAAGATTCTAAGATGACCAAGTTCGGTGTTGGGTTGACGCGGTAAATTTCGATCGCCGCGTTTATGCCGCCATTGTGGGTTGTCAGCGCCACCTTATTCATTCGACGATCGCCAACAGCTTGCTCAACCATTTGAGCGGTTTTTGCGTTCTCGCAAAATGCTTGAATGGTAATATGGGGCACCAAACGCGCACCAACTATTGGTGCGCTCTCTTGCGCGCTGGGATCATCATTGTGGTCACTCATCTTAATACTCCAAATTCAATCCGCGTACGCTCAATCAAGTACAAAGCCAACAGAGCCCTGCAAATCGCCATTTTCTTTGTTGCCAACACCGTACATTTTTTCCATATGGCCCAGGAAATACGCAGACGCATCATCGGAAAATTCGATCCTATCTGTTGGCAAATCGAAGTCATGTTTCATCCCTGCCTCGGCCAAATAAGGAGTGACCAAGATCAGCAATTCCGTTTCTGAGCGGATAAAATCGCGCGACCGGAACAATGTGCCCAAAATTGGTATTTTGCCCAAACCTGGTACTTCGTTAAACCGCTGACGATGTTTTTCTTCAATCAACCCAGCGATTGCCAAAGTTGAACCAGAGGCCAATTTAACCGATGTTTTGGCCCTGCGTTCTTTGGTTGCTGGAATGGTGACATTACCGGCAACATAGCCGCCCTCAGCATTCAACTCGGAAACAGAAGTTTCCACTTGCATGGAGATCAAACCACCAGAGTGCACAACTGGCGTGAATTTTAACTCAACACCAAATTTCTTGAACTCATATGTGATCTCACCGTCTTTATAACCCACGGGAATTGGGAACTCGCCACCGGCAAGAAATTCCGCTTCTGCGCCAGATATGGCCGTAAGCGTTGGCTCCGCTAGCGTTCGAAGGGCACCACGTCGCTCCAGCGCTCTGATGGTTGCATCAACAGAAAGATTGCCCAACGAAAATCCAGATTTCAGGGTATTTGGGGCGGATACACCCGAAACGCCACCCAGGCTATTGGCAGTTACTAGAGAGGTTGTAAGCCCGCCAACTTTAAGACTGCCGCTTAGGTTGATACCAAGTTGCTTGACGGTTTCACGCTGCACTTCAGCGACAGTAACTTTGAGCATGACTTGTTGTGCGCCGCGAACGTTAATGACGCTCGCTACGTCTTCAGGTTTTTCTGTAAACTGACCCGCAATTGATACAGCTCGATTAACGTCGTCCGCGCTTTGTGCCATGCCCGACAGTACGAGTTTTCCGTTGAAGTTTTCTACTGAAATAGAGCTATTGGGTACCAAACGACGGATGGAAGCTTCCAGTCCCTTACTTGACTGGCGCACGGTCACGTCGATTACAGCGATGGGCGCGCCATGTGCATTCAAAAACAGAACATTCGCTTCGCCAAGCTCGGTACTTTGTATAATCGCGCGGCGTTTTGACCGCATAACGCCGTTCACCACGCCCGGGTTAGAGACCACCATCTCTTTAACATCTGCTGGCAACTCGATGACCAACGACTTGTTTTTACCAAGTTCAATACGATGTTCTTTGCCGATTTGGCCGCGCGATATCCTTAGCTGGCCTGCGGCTGCCTGAGCTTGTGGTGTCATCGCGATGACGACACCAAATAGAATGATCATCAACATGGTCAAACGAACAATTGCACCCAATTCAAATTGCGGCTTTGCAACAGAAACAAATTTTGTCATCACATCTACTCCTATTGCAATACTGGTGGTGTTTGGCCGCCGTCATTACGCGCTCCAGCATTATTTCTGGTAGCGTCATTTTGACGTTGGCTAAATATCGGTTGCGGCGTGTTGGATACGACACCCAAATCCGCGGCTGGCGGCACACTCGTGCGCGCTGAAGTTGAGCGACCTGCTCGGATAAACTGTATTGTTGAATTGTTACTGAGCGCATCGGTCGCGGGCCCATCTGCAAAATCAACGATTGAACGCAGCGTCAAAGACAGTTCCCCAACTTTTAACGCATTTACGATGATTTCTGACTGGGCGGGGGTTAACTCCAGCGTGGCAATGGTGTCTTCGTCAAATACGACATCTTGGTCAGTATTTTCACCAGTCTCACCCTTTTCGCCGATCCGTTGGCCGATCGCCAACACACGCGCATTGGTCAACACCGTTTGTGACACTTCACCAAATTCTGATGGTTGCGTAACAATTACGTCCACGCGGTCATTGGGAACAATAAAACCACCTGCACCAGATTCGGCGGACACGGTGATCGATACGCCGCGCATGCCCTTGCCAATAACAGCTGACAAATATCCTTGATCGGCTCGCACCAACTTGGCTTCGCGAACTGGCTCACCGACGAATATTTCAAAACGCGCAACAACACCATCTAGCTGACTAATCGCGTCAGGCAAGGCTCTATCTGTAACAAACTCAGAGCGGATACCGTCCTCGGGCCAAGACTGCCAGCCAAGCATATCGGAGGACAATCGCTCACCAATGCCGATTGTCCGGGTTGCTATGAGAACCCGTGTTCGTTCGACGACCGGTTCAGCCACTTGCTCCGAATCGGAACCTGAAGGTCTGCTGTTTAATGCAAAAAATGCGGCCAGTCCGCCTGCACACAAAGCTACGGCCAATAGTAAAATACGCGCCGGTTTCATTACACTCATACCCCGGTTGAAACATAATGATGCGCACAAAATCACACATCACTTTTAACGGAGTATCGTTTCAAAGGGTCAAAGTTTGGTTAACTGAGCCTTTGTAATTAATGTTAATGAAAACTGAATCGTAGGAAAGTCTCAAACAAACTCAGATTATGGCAACATCAAGCCGATGTAAATTGCTGACTCTGCATAGACGATCATCGCACCTGCAGCTAAAGCAATTCCGTATGGCGCACCGACGGATTTGTCGTGTAAGCGAAGTATCCATTCTGCTTTGGGCAAAACAGAAACTGGCACCTTCCACCTAAATAGCAACAATACTAACGTCAATATTCCGCCAAAGAATGCCGAGTACAACAAGAACTCGAATATGTTTGCGGTCCCCATCCATAAGCCGATAGCCGCTGCAAACTTCGCGTCGCCGCCGCCAATCCATCCAGGGATAAACAATAAGAATGCCACGATGAGAACTGCAATGCCAACCAAGAAATGGATACCAATCTCTTGCAAAGGCAACCCGACGACGAAACCGCAAATTACGAAAACTGCAACCAACGCTAATGAAACCCAGTTTGGAATACGCATGGTCAGCAAATCATACGCTGCCGCAACAGCCATTATAAACGGGAATATAATTGCTAACGCTGAGTAAAACATTCAAATATCCTGGATCTACGGAAAACCGATTTGTCGCACAAATTAACCGACAATAGTTAGGCCCACGTAAACTGGATAAAAAAAAGAGGGGCAAATTGCCCCTCTTAAAAATCTTGCTTTAAGCGTCGCCAAGCTGCGACTTTCAGAATTAAGTCGCTGGTTTCAAAGCAGTCTCGACGCTTTTAAACACAGTGGAAAGCTGACCACCCAACGCAGTTACTGCACCAATGATAACTACTGAAATAAGCGCCGCGATCAAACCATATTCGATAGCTGTCGCACCAGACTCGTCATTTAGAAACTTTTTCACCAAGTTCATTTTATTGCTCCTTGCTCGATGTCACAATGTGACAAAAATATTGTTCGATCCTCACCACCGAACTCACGGGCAACATTAGGTGCGGTTTCTTGAGATTGAGTTAATATGGCGGGTTGCACTTGCTCCCAACCATTTGATTTTACTTATACTTAGCAAACTCTTACAGTATATAGTTAACAAATCACTCGCCCCACTGAGAAGACCTCAAGAGCTTATTATTTCTCTATTGGAACAGCCAAAACCTGATGACATCACTCTTATTTGCTATTTGTTCACCATTATTAGGCATCTTTAGGGTGAGTTTTTAGTAAAGCAGGGTAAATCATGACATTAGCAAAAGCAGCCGCGGCAGTCTTCACGATCGTTATCGGACTGTTTATGTCCAGTTCTACGTTTGCATCAGATTCACAGAGCGAAGTAAACGTGATGATGAACATGGCGCGGATTTTACGCTTACCTTCAGCCGCATCAACGGTTGTGATTGGCAATCCTGTTATTGCAGACGCAGTAATCCAAGATCCTCGTACTCTAGTTCTTACGGGCAAGGGTTATGGCAGCACCAATTTGATTGCTCTTGATTCAGTGGGTAACCCTATTGCCGATTTAATCGTTCATGTGGGAGCGGATAGCAAAAACTTAGTGACTGTATTTCAAGGGATGTTAAAAACGTCTATGTCGTGCGCACCAAATTGCCAGCCAATGGCCCTTGGTGGTGACCATCCTGACTTTGTAGAAGACGTGGCACAATCACATGCCAGTGCAGCAAAAGTCGGCGCAGAAAATAGATAAATGCGCCAAGATTTGGCTTTGAGCATTTTCATCAATTCTATTGTAAGCTTTTTGATTGATAATGCAGCCTGACATTTTCCTGTTTGGTATAAAATTGATGCGATTACGATCATTCAAAAATTTACTTTTTCGCAAAGCGAAAATGTTCCCGCAAAAGGATGATGGCGTCACTGCGATTGAATTTGCCCTACTCGCGCTACCATTCTTCTCGCTTATTGGTATCATTTTAGAGACCGGTATATATTTGCTGATTAGTCAAGTATTTGACAGTGCGGTTGACGACGCATCGCGCCTGATCATGATTGGCGACGCAGCCGCATCAAACTATTCACCAGAAACATTCAAAGACAGAATTTGTGACCATACATTTGGTTTAATTGATTGCCCGTTGATTAAACTGCGTGTGCGGCACATTGCTTCGTTTTCCGTCGCAGATACGAGCCCGCCTGTCGACAGTGATGGAAACTGGATTTTACCAGAGAGTTTCCAAGCTGGTAAACCAAGCAAAGTAATGCTCGTCGAGGCCTATTATAAATGGGACACATTTTTGGGCCTTGATTTTGGATTTGCAAAATATGGAAATTCCGTAGTTCTTTCATCTGCTCGCGTTTTCATGAATGAGCCATTCCCATGATCACTTTAGTTGTCCGCATAGTTTTGTCCTTCGCTTTCCTGCTTAATGGATTTCGCAAAAACGACAGGGCAGTAGCAGCGGTTGAATTTGCGTTGATTTTGCCTGTCTTGTTATTCACTTATATTGGCATCGCTGAATCAAGCCGGTTGATCATTATGGATCGACGGCTTGCGGTTGTTGCCGGTTCCGTGGGTGATCTGGTTGCCCGCGCGGATGGTGTAATCAACAGAAACACTGTCGACGATTATTTTGAAGCCGCAGAATTTACCATGGCTCCCTATCCATCAGCCGATTTAAAACAAGTTGTAACCAGCGTTGACGTCGATGATAAAGGGGTTGCTACGGTTGAATGGAGCCGTGGCTACAATGGAGGGACGGCGCATGCACAAGGCGCCACAGTGGCATTGCCCCCCCATATGGCTGTCCAATCAAAAGAAAAACACTTGATCATCGGCGAGGCCACAACTGAATGGCGTCCAATTATTGAGTATGTTTTTCAATCGGGATTTACCCTGAGCAAAACATATTATTATCGACCGCGTTTTGATGCGGGCATAAGCTTGAACTAGTCGCATTGGCCCTTCTGCACCAACCGAACATTGGAATTTGAATTATGACGGACCATCTCATCCCGGTCTTTGACCTTGGCGGTGTGTTCCTTGACTGGAACCCAATGTATTTATTCCGCAAGCTTTTCGATACCGAAGAAGACGCGCAATGGTTTTACGACAATATCTGTGATGGACTTTGGAACTTAGAGTTTGATGCCGGTAAGAGCTACAAAGAAGGCGTTGAAGAGAAAGCCAATAAGTTTCCGCAATATTTTCATCAAATAACTGCATTCAACATAAGATGGCACGAAATGCTGACAGGTCTTTACGACGGAACGATCGACATTCATAATGAATTGATCGGCGCCGAAATCCCGACCTTTGCCATAACAAACTTCTCGCGTGAAAAGTTCCACGAATGCTTGGAAAAGTATGCGTTTTTACAAAAATTTGACGGTATTGTTGTTTCGGGCAATGAGCGGTTGGTCAAACCTGATTACCGCATTTACCATCGCTTTTTAGACCGGTACAGCCTTAGCGCTGATCAATGTGTGTTCATTGACGATAGCTATCCCAACATCGCCGCCGCGCGTTATGTTGGCATGAAGGCAATTCACTTTAAGTCCCCAAGCCAATTGCGAGAAGAGCTGATCACGTTGGGGTTGCCGCTAAAAGGATTAGCTGGCTAGCTTCTTGTAGGTCTCAACCAGATACCCGTCGGCATCTGCAAAACCTAAACGCTTGAGGGGATAAATCCCCTCTTGTGTCAAAACTTCATCAACATAGGTGAGTTTGAATGCAATCGATTGGCCCTCATAATTGGGATGAGAGCAAAAATCGAGATGTTCGATATAATCTTGGCCATTTAGATCAAACCGTCCAGTGCCCGCATCAAACGACTTCGCGCCGAGCATTAATTCAGCATCGGTAGCATTGTTTGAAAAATTTTCTCTATTTGGCAATCGAGAGAAAAAGGCAAACCGGTTGCGCGTGAACATTTTGATATAGCTGCGATTGGGGTCCAGAATGGAGGTGGTCTCACCATTCTTTGTGATTTCAGCTGAAATCAAAGTCCACTCACCCACCAATTCATCAATGTTCACAATCGCATTCCTTGTTAGCGCGTGCCATACATACGGTCGCCCGCATCCCCAAGACCAGGGACAATATAGCCCTTTTCGTTGAGCTTTTCGTCAATTGCAGCGGTGTAAATCGGCACGTCAGGATGTGCTTCCTGAAAACGCTTGATACCTTCGGGCGCCGCGAGCAAGCATAAAAATCTAAGATTATCTGCGCCACGGCGCTTGATCCGATCGACAGCCGTCACAGCGGAATTGGCAGTTGCGAGCATTGGATCAACCACAACAACCAACCGATCAGCAACATCTGAAGGCGCTTTGAAATAATATTCAATCGCTTCAAGGCTTTCAGGGTCGCGATATAGGCCGATATGGGCCACCCGTGCTGCTGGAACAAGGTCCAACATGCCTTCGAGCAATCCATTACCGGCGCGCAAAATCGAAGCGAAAACGAGTTTCTTGCCCTTTAGCTTAGGCGATTTCATCGGCTGAATAGGGGTTTCGATGTCGATTTGTTCGACTTCAAGATCGCGGGTAATTTCATAGCAAAGCAAATGCGCGATTTCGCGAAGCAAGCGGCGGAAGCTAGCTGTCGACGTATCCTTGTTCCGCATAATTGTAAGTTTGTGCTGTATCAACGGATGATCAACAACTGTTACATTACTCATGTCTTACCCCTAGCCTTATTCTTAAATGGCGCGATCAGAGAAACGCGCGCCCATGTGGTCCAGATGGCAATTGCAGCCACTTGGCCACTGTTTCACCGATATCCGCAAATGTCGATCTCGCACCTGCGGATCCTTTGGTCAAATTTGGGGAAAACATTAAAACAGGCACCTGCTCGCGGGTATGGTCATTTCCCCGCCAAGTCGGATCGCAACCATGATCGGCCGTTAGCACCAACAAATCATTATTGTTCATCTTCGCAATTATTTCGGGCAAACGCTGGTCAAATTGTTCAAGTGCAGCTGCATATCCAGGAACATCGCGCCGATGGCCGAAATGCATGTCAAAATCTACAAAGTTTGTAAAAATTAGATCCCCATCGCGTGCCATTTCCATGGCTTCAAGTGTTGCGTCAAACAGTGCCATATTGCCATTGGCTTTGATTTTGTGGGTCACACCTTGCCCTGCATAAATGTCTGAGATTTTACCCACCGCAAACACTTGGCGACCATTCTCTTTCGCGCGGTCCAACAATGTGGGTTCGGGCGGTAAGACGGACAAGTCTTTGCGGTTGCCCGTCCGCTCAAAGTCCGAACTGGTTTCACCAACGAACGGACGAGCGATGACTCGTCCGATATTGTAGGGCTTCACCAGTTCGTAGGCGATCTCGCAAATCTCGTAGAGCCGATCAAGGCCAAAATGTTTTTCGTGAGCGGCGATCTGGAACACGCTGTCGGCACTCGTGTAGCAAATGGGCTTGCCCGACTTGATGCTTTCTTCGCCCAGCTCAGCGATAATAACCGTTCCCGACGCATGTTTGTCGCCCAATATGCCAGGCAAGTTGGCGCGTTTTATGAATTCTTGTGTCAGTTCTTGAGGGAATGTTGGCACAGTTTCTGGGAAATATCCCCAATCAAAGACAACTGGAACGCCAGCAATTTCCCAATGGCCAGAAGGCGTGTCCTTGCCTTTTGAAACTTCGCTAGCATTCGCCCAAACACCAGCCTTATGTTCGCCATCAAGACCTTTTGGCAATTCTCCGCTTGCCGCTTTTGCCGCAGCACCAAGTCCCAACATGTCCATGTTTGGAACAACCAGTGGGCCGTCACGCAAACCTTGTTTGTCGCCATCTCCGCTCGCACATGCTTGAGCAATGTGTCCCAACGTATTGGAGCCTTCATCCCCAAACTCTGCGGCGTCAGGTGCGCCACCAATTCCAAAACTATCAAGAACACATAAAATGACGCGGGGCATGTTTGCCTCCCTGTTAAAATGCTGAATATCAGGCCGGTCAGGCGGTAATTAGGCCGTGAAACAGTTCACTTTCGTTGCGTTCGCCATCAAGCTGATATGCTTTCCGCAACCGCATTGCAGCCTCAGACGCACTGTTTTCGTCGGCCGCGTGAATACGCGCTATCGGCGTTTTGCTATTTAAAGTTGCCCCAATTGGTGCGATTTGGTCAAATCCAACACTGTAATCAAGCGCATCGGTTGGTGTTGTACGACCGCCACCAAGAACAATGACGGCCATGCCAACGCCGCGTGCATCTATGCGGCTCACGGTTCCTGGTTTTTCCGCCAACACATCTCGAATGATCGGGGCAGTGGGTAAATGCTGATTGTAGTTCTGAACAAAGTCTTTAGGCCCACCCAACAACGATACCATTTTGCCAAAGTGCTCCGCTGCTGCGCCATTGTCTAACACAGCTCGGCATTTGTTACGGGCGATATCCATATCACTTTCAATGCCCGACAGACCAAGTCCCAATGCAGCCAGCTCAATTGTAACATCAAGCAGACGCATATCTTGATGAGCGCCTGTCAAAAACTCTACGGCGTTTTTTACCTCCAAAGCATTGCCAGCGGCACTGGCCAGCGGCTCATTCATATCGGTAATCAGCGCCGACGTTTTTACCCCCGCGCCGTTTGCGACATGCACAAGGCTCTTTGCCAATACATCCGCGTCCTGAGCTGTTCGCATAAAGGCACCCGTACCCACTTTGACGTCAAGCACCAGCGCATCTAGCCCTGCGGCCAGTTTCTTGGATAGGATTGAGGAAGTGATCAGAGATACATTGTCCACCGTCGCCGTTACATCACGGATGCCATAAAGCATTTTGTCGGCAGGTGCTAAATCTGCAGTTTGGCCAATAATGGCGCAGCCCGCTTCACGAACCACTTTGCGAAACAACGCATTGTCCGGGCTGGTTGTATATCCGGGTATGGCGTCAAATTTATCAAGCGTGCCGCCAGTGTGCCCAAGACCGCGTCCGGAGATCATTGGGACATAAGCCCCAAGTGCGGCCCAAATCGGCGCGAGCATTAGGGAAACATTGTCGCCAACACCGCCGGTTGAGTGTTTGTCCAAAATTGCGCCATCAAAATCAGACCAATCAAGCACTTCACCGCTATCGCGCATTGCTTCTGTCAACGCGATGCGCTCATCTAATTCCATATTCTGGAAATAGACCGCCATTGCAAAAGCTGCTGCTTGCTCTGGCCTTACGCTGCCCTTTGTCATGCCGGAAATAAACTGGGCAATCTCGTCCTTGCTCAGAACTTCGCCATCGCGTTTCTTGGCAATCACTTCTTGCGGCAAAAATACCATTTTGGACGCTTTCGTTAGATTTTATAGAGCCGGACCGGCGGTTTATCGGCGCGGGCAATAACTTTTTTTGCTTCAAGATCAAGCTGCACACATTTCACCCACCACCCAGCGGTTTTGCCGCCGGGGAAAAGATCATCTGGCAAATGTTGTTTGGCCGCAGCAATTACATCTGCGACCTTCATGCCAGGAGCCTCGCTTGGCAAAACCTGCATCATCGCTTCATGCATGGCATTATATTTGCTTGCATCTACGCGCGTAGTTTTGCCCGGCGAATTGATATTTTCAACGTGAACTTTATCTGTCATTCGCCCGTCCTTGTTTTAAGCCCCGTAAGGCACCCAAACGTTCTTAATTTGCGTGGTGCGCTGCAAGAAATAAGGACCGTCACAAATTTGCTTATTGGTCCAATCGATTTGCTTGCCCTTATTGGTCCATGTCTGCTTGAGGTTGTGGATCGAAAGTTCTTCAACCCGCTTTCCGCCAGCTTCGTCGCCCACGTAGAATTGGGCATCCACACCGTCATGCTCAACAAGAGTTTTGGTCAGACTGTCTTTTTCGCCGGTTACGATGTTGATGACACCACCCGGCAAATCAGATGTTTCCAAAATCTGGTAGAAGTCTGTCATGGCCAATGGTGCGTGTTCCGACGGAACCAACACTGTGGTGTTGCCCATGGCAATCGCCGGGGCCAACAATGAAACTGCCCCTAGCAATGGCGCTTCGTCTGGCGCAGTGATGCCAATCACACCGACTGGCTCAACCATAGCAACTGCCATAGAACGCACAGGCGGGTTATGTACCGCTCCATCATACTTATCGGCCCACCCGGCAAAGGCAAACAGGCGTTCAATCGAAAGGTCAACTTCCTTGCTCGCGGTGCTTGCCGTCGCCCCAGTCATTCCTCGAAGGCGATCAGCAAACTCGACTTTGCGATAATCAAGGTTTTCGCCCATATAATAGAGAATTTGCGCGCGAAGATGTGCGGTTTTGTTGCCCCAACCTAAAGCACCGCGCGCCGCCTCTACAGCATTGCGAATATCCTTGCGGTTGCCTTCACCAGCTTCGGCAATCAATTTGCCATCAGGCCCAGTGATCGGTCGTGCATATCCGCCATCTGGCCGCGATTGTTTGCCGCCAACATATAGCTTTGCGGTGCGATCCACACCATCTGTTTCAAACAGTTTTGGCGCTACAGGTTTTGGTGTTGCGGGCAATGGTTTGAGTTTGGTTTCCCAAGTCGGGCGCAAATAGGCACCCATGCCTTCTTTGCCGCCCTCACGACCGAAACCACTTTCTTTATAACCGCCAAAGCCACATGCAGCATCAAACTGGTTGGTTGAATTGACCCACACAATTCCCGCTTTTACGCGTGGCGCGATATCAAGCGCTAGGTTGATGTTTTCACTCCAAACGCTTGCCGCCAATCCATAACGAGAATTGTTGGCCAAAGCCACGGCTTCATCTGGTGTGCGAAAGCTAATTGCCACCAACACGGGCCCAAAAACCTCTTCGTTGGCAATGATATTTGCGGGGCTGACGTTAGTGAACAAGGTCGGCTTCATATAGCAACCACCTGTTGGCAAATCGCCATCTGGCTGATATTTGATCGCGCCTTCTTCCTCGCCTTTTTTCATCAGTTCGGTGACGCGCTCGACTTGAATTGGCGCGATAAGGGCGCCAATATCAATGGCTTTATCCAACGGATCGCCGACCCGCAATTTAGCCATGCGCGCTTTTAGCTTTTTGATGAAACGCTCTTCAATACTCTCTTGAATGAGAAGTCGCGATCCGGCGCAGCATACTTGACCCTGGTTGAACCAAATAGCATCGACCAGTCCTTCTACCGCGCTATCAAGATCAGCATCTTCAAACACGATAAACGGCGACTTGCCGCCGAGTTCCAAAGAAATGCCTTTGCCAGAGCCCGCAGTTGCTTTGCGGATGGCTTTGCCGACACCTGTTGAGCCCGTAAATGCCACCTTGTCGATATCGTCATGGTCCATAATCGCAGCGCCAACTTCGCCATTGCCGGTGACAATGTTGACGACGCCAGCTGGTAGATTGATTTCGCGACAAATTTCAGCAAACAACAAAGCGGTAAGCGACGTAAGTTCAGCTGGTTTTAGAACAACCGTGTTACCAGCTGCCAAAGCAGGCGCGATTTTCCACGACATCATTAAAAGCGGGAAGTTCCAAGGGATTACCTGCCCACAAACACCATAGGGTTGATGGTCGGGAAATTCGCGCTCGATATGCTGCGCCCAGCCTGCGTGGTGATAGAAATGACGGGCAACAAGGGGGATATCTAAATCCCGGCTTTCCCTGATCGGTTTGCCATTATCCAATGTTTCTAACACAGCGAATAAACGCGCATGTTTTTGGATTTGGCGGGCAATCGCGTAAAGATATTTGGCCCGTTCAAACCCGGACAATGCCTGCCAAGGACCAGTTGCTTTACGCGCAGCTTTTACAGCGCGATCAAGATCGGCTTTGGTGCTTTGCGTAATTTTTGCCAGTTCCTTGCCATTGGCAGGATTGGTCGTCGCAAATACCTTGCCTGGCTTTGCAAAATCGCCGTCGATGAAGCTACCGAATTTGCGGCCATGGCTATCCAGCCAAGCAACTGCTTGTTCGTCACCCTCAGGGGCAGGACCGTATTCTAGGTTCTTAAAAATCTCAGGAATGTTCATCGTCCTAAACCATCGGTTGGCGATAGTCAGCTGCGTAGCGACCGGTCGCGTTGTGTTCGAGTTGTCTTTCAATGTCGGTCAAAAGGCTGGAAGCGCCAAAGCGGAACAGGTGCGGTTGCAACCAAACGTTGCCCAGTTCTTCTTTCATCAAGGCCATATAGGTCAGTGCGTCTTTTGCCTTTGAAATGCCACCAGCGGGTTTGTAGCCAATTTCGATGCCGGTTTCCTCATGGAACCATCTGATCATGCGGATCATAGTCAACGAGGTTTGCAGGTCAGCATTGACCTTTTCTTTGCCCGTCGAGGTTTTGATGAAATCGGCGCCTGCCAACATGCACACTAGCGACGCTTTTGCGACATTGGTTTGGGTCGCGAGTTCCCCCGTGCCCAAAATGGTTTTCAGATGCGCTTCGCCACATGCCTCGCGGAACGCTTTCATCTGGTCGTAGAGCGCTTGCCAATCTCCGTTCAGCACATGGTGACGTTCGATCACCACGTCGATTTCTTTCGCCCCCGCGGCAACGGACGCTTCAACTTCTTTTACCCGCAAATCAAACGGCGTAAGCCCTGCAGGAAAACCCGTGGAAACAGCCGCAACAGGAATGTCGGTGCCCTTTAGCGCTTCAACCGCTGTTGAAACAAAATTGTGATAAACACAAACCGCACCGGGATTAACTTTTATGTCTTTTGCGCCCAATGCCTCAAGAATTTCTGGACGCACGGGCTGACGTGCTTTTGCACATAAACGCTCAACTCGTCCTGCACTATCATCCCCGTTTAACGTTGTTAAATCGATCAGGGTGATGGCTCGCAAAAGCCATGCGGCTTGCCATTGTTTTTTGACCGAGCGACGGGTGCCAATTGTTGCCGCGCGGCGTTCCAATGCGGAACGGTTCATGCGCACTTGTCGCAACCATCCTAAATCCAGATCAAAGCCGGGATTGCGTTTATGGTTGTGGTTGTGTGCGTCAAATTCTACTGCTTTAAGGGTCATAACTCCCCAACCAATCTCTCAAGCAATTGCTCGAGTTTTTTTGCGCCCTTGAGCGCCATTTCTTTGGTGTGATGGTGCGAGATGTTTTCGTCAGAAAGCCCTGCGCCCATATTGGTGACCGATGAACATGCCCAAATGCGCATCCCCAAAAATCGCCCTAAAATCGCTTCTGGCACGGTGGACATTCCCACGGCGTTTGCCCCAAATCCTTTGATCATGCGAATTTCGGCAGGCGTTTCAAAAGTGGGCCCAGAATACCAAGCATAAACGCCTTCTTTCAGAGTGATCCACAATTCGTCAGCAATGGCTTGCGCCTGTTTGCGAATTTGGGGATCGTAGGTGTTGACCATATTGACAAACCGGTCGTCTGTTGGCTCGCCAATGAGCGGGTTCGTGCCGTTATAGTTGATGTGATCTGAAATCATCATCAATTCGCCCGGTGGAATATCTTGTTCAAGCGACCCGGCAGAATTGGTCAACATCAGCGTTTTAACGCCAACCGCTTTCATCGTTTCAAGCGGCACACGCATAACATCGGCGTGGCCTTCTTCATAAAAATGCGCGCGCCCCGTTAGAATAGCGATACGTTTGCCGTTCAGCAGACCAACGAGCAGCAACTTGCCGTGTCCTGAAACACCGCCAGTGGGGAAGCCAACGAACTCGTCATATCGGATTTCAACGCGGTCGCTTAAAAGGTCACCAACACCGGACAAGCCGGAGCCGAGCACTAGCGCTATGTCAATAGGTTCATTCCCAGCGTGATCATGTATTATTTCCGCATTTGCTTCAGCTACACTCATTTAACGGCCTCAAGACTTTCAGGGCCAAAGCTATCTGGCAGAATTTCATCCATAGTATAGCTTTTCGCATCGCCGTCTTCGCCTGTGCAAATAATAACCGTGTCAGGCGTCGCGAATTCACGAATACGTTGGCGGCACCCGCCACATGGGGTTACCGGGTCAACGCCCTTGCCAATCACAAAGATGCGGTGGATTTTTCTACCACCCGCGCCAATCATGGCAGAGATCGCAGACGCCTCCGCGCAGTTTCCCTGTGGGTACGCAGCATTTTCAATGTTGCATCCCGCATAGACATTTCCGTCATCCGCAAGAATTGCAGCGCCAACTGGGAACTGAGAATAGGGCACATGTGCATGCTTGCGTACCTTTTGGGCCGCATCGTAAAGGGCTTGCGTTACCGCATCCATCTATCTCTCCTTGACGTAAGGCAGGCCAACGGCTTTTGGTGGCACCGCGCGGCCGATAAACCCAGCAAGCAACACGACGGTTAAGACATATGGAGCCGCTTGAATAAACTGTACGGGCACTTCGCCGATCAGCGGGAACTCCACGCCTTGCAGACGAATTTGAGCAGCACTGAGCACACCAAACAACAAGCACGTCCAAAGTGCATTCCAAGGCTTCCACTTGGCAAATATCAATGCCGCCAGCGCAATAAAGCCCCTGCCCGCAGTCATGTTTTCACTAAAGCTCGCGCCTTGCGATGTTGACAAATATGCCCCCGCAATGCCGCACAAAACACCTGTGATCACCAACGCTTGATAGCGCAATGCAAAAACTGAAATGCCTGCCGTGTCCAAAGCCGTAGGGTTCTCACCCACAGCGCGAAGACGAAGGCCAAAACGAGTGCGGAACAAAATCCATGCGGTGATCGGCACAGCTGCAAATGCGAAATAGACGATGATTGAATGGCCAGAAATCAACTGCTCATAGATGGGGCCGATAAACGGCACTTGGCCAATTTCTTGAGCGAACGGCAATTCAATCGGGCCAATCCGCGCTTCTTTGGGCAAGTTCGGTGTGCTTCCACCCCGTCTGAAAATTGAATGGCCGACAAACACCGTAAGCCCCGCTGCTAAGAAATTCAGCGCAACACCTGAGATAACCTGATTTCCGCGCAAATTGATTGACGCAATCGCGTGGATCATCGACATGCAGACCGAAACAAAAATCGCGGCGAGCATACCCAGCCAAACATTGCCGGAAAGCGCAGCCACAGCCGCAGCGGCGAATGCAGCACCCAGCATTTTTCCTTCAAGGCCGATATCAACGATACCGGAACGTTCTGAATACAGTCCAGCAAGACACGCGAGCAAAATTGGCACAGCCAACCGCACACTAGAATCGAGGATGAGGATGATATCATTAAAGCCCATCTTTACGCCTCCTTCTTGTCAGGTTGGTCTTCTTGCCCCGAGGGCGATCGAAAAGCATCAAATACGCGTTCAAGCATTGGCTTGAACATTTCATCCATTGCACCTGAGAACAATATAACCAGCGCTTGGATAACCACCACCAAGTCACTTGGTACAGCTGGCATAACGAAGGCCAATTCCTGCCCGCCTTGATAAAGTGCGCCGAACAACAATGCGGCAAACGCGATCCCGATTGGGTGCGCGCGTCCCATAAATGCCACCGCGATACCTACAAACCCGAAGCCTTGGACATAGCCGACAACCAAACGTTTTTGCACGCCAACAGCTTCATTGACCGCCATTAGGCCTGCGAGGGCGCCAGCAATTGCCATGGCGATGAGAATGATCGTCACCGCAGAAATGCCAGCATAGCGCGCAGCGTCTGGGTTCGCTCCCAATGTGCGAATTTTATAGCCGAGTTTTGTGCGCCAGATCAGCACATAAACAAAGATCAGCGCTAAAATGCCGAACACAAAAGTGATGTTCACTGGCGAGTATTTGAAAAACTCAAAATACTCAGACAAAAGCGGCAATCGGCCAGTTTCAGCGATTGTACGTGTTTCAGCGTTGGCGCCGGGGTTCGTGATCACTTGGGCGAGCATATAGCTCATCAACGCGGAGGCGATGAAGTTGAACATGATCGTTGTGATAACGATATGGCTGCCGCGTTTCGCTTGCAGATAACCCGGAATTGCCGCCCAAACAGCACCAAGGGCCATGGCGGCAACGGTTGAACCGAGCAACACCAACGTCCAATGTGTTTGGTCCAGCCAAAGCGCCATCACGATAGCGCCGAGACCCGCAACATAGGCTTGGCCCTCGCCGCCAATATTGAACAGGCCTGCGTGGAACGCCACCGCAACCGCAAGACCTGTAAACACAAAGCTTGTGGCGAAATGCAAGGTGAACCCCAACCCGGTGCCATAACCGAATGCCCCATAGGCGAGCACTTTCATGGCTTCAATTGGATTTTCCCCGATAATGGCGACCGCGAGGCCACCAACAAATAGCGCCAACAGCACGTTCATGGCTGGCATCAGGACGTTTAACGCCCAACTCGGCAATGGTTGTCTTGCGCTCATTGCTACTCCCCGACTTATTGTTCGGCTGGGTCTAGCCCGGCCATTGCCAATCCAAATTCTTTTTCGCTGGCTGTTGGCGGCAGCTCTGTCACAACTTCACCGTCAAACATGACGAGAACTCTGTCAGAAAGTGCGCGAATTTCGTCCAACTCGACAGATACGAGCAGCACGGCATTGCCTTGGTCTCTAAGAGCAATGATTTGCTTGTGGATAAACTCAATTGCCCCGATATCGACGCCACGCGTGGGCTGCCCGATCAGCAGAATATCCAGGTCACGGTCCATTTCCCGCGCTAAAACAATTTTTTGCTGATTGCCGCCAGAAAAATTTGCGGTTTTCAATCTAGGGTTTTGTGGACGAATATCAAATTTCTCAATGCGCATTTTCGCTTCAGCACGCGCTGCATCCAATGACAACATTGGGCCCGGGCCATATTTGTCCGCATCTTCGTACCCCAGAAGGGAATTTTCCCATTCTTCAAATTGCGTAACAAGTCCCATTTTATGACGATCTTCGGGTACATGCGCCAATCCCATGCGTCGCACTTCGTCCGCCACGCCATCACCGTCAAACACAATTGGTTTGCCGTTAATGCGTACTTCACCCAACAAAGGCGCATACATGCCGGAAATGGCTTCCAATAGCTGTGATTGACCGTTGCCAGCGACACCCGCGATACCAACGATTTCACCTGCCCGAACGTCAAACGAAACATTTTTAACCCGGGGCACACCGATATCATCAGTGACCGAGAGCCCATCGACTTCCAGCACTTTATCTGTTGGCTTGCTTTGAGTTTTTTCAACTTGCAGCAACACGCGACGACCAACCATCATTTCCGCCAGCTTGTCCGGCGAAGTGTTTTTGGTCTCTACGGTGCCCACCATGGTCCCGCGACGCATAACAGAAACTGTATCTGTGATCGCCATGATCTCGCGCAATTTATGCGTGATCAGGATGATGGTTTTACCCTCGTCACGAAGCTGCTCTAAAATGCGGAACAATTGATCAGCTTCTGTCGGCGTTAAAACGCCTGTCGGCTCATCTAGAATGAGCACGTCAGCACCTCGATAAAGCGCCTTTAAAATTTCAACGCGCTGCTCTTGGCCAACAGAAAGATCCTCGACAATCGCGTCGGGGTCGACTTCCAAGCCATAATCTTTAGCCAGTCGCGCCAATTCTTTGCGCGCCGCGGCTTTGCTGGGCGCTAAAAGGTTAGACCCTTCTACACCCAAGATTACATTCTCAAGAACAGTGAAATTCTCAACCAGCATAAAATGCTGGTGAACCATGCCAATGCCCAAATCGAGCGCATGGCTTGAATCTTTGATTTTCACCTTTTCACCATGGACAAAAATGTCACCAGCGTCGGCTGTATAAAAGCCATAAAGGATCGACATCAGTGTGGATTTACCCGCGCCATTCTCTCCCACGATCCCGTGGATTGAGTTGCGCTTAACCGTCAAATTGATGTCTTTATTGGCCTGCACTGGCCCAAAGGATTTTGAAACACCTCTTAGGTCAATTGCAGGAACTGACCCAGCAGCCTTATGAGGCTGCTGGGCGGATTGTGTTTGGTTCTCAACCATGTCGAGTTACCGTTCCCAAATCTAAATTATGAAACTGGGCAAGAATTATCTGAACGGTAATCGTGAACAACGATTTCGCCAGAATTGATTTTGGCTGTGTAGTCAGCCAAAGCCGCTTTCATGTCAGCTGTAAGCAATGGCTCATTGTACTCATCAACTGCGGCGCTCACGCCACCCTCTGCAAGACCCAGAGTTTGAATGCCCGCTGTCCAATTACCATTCATTTCGTCCATGAATGTATTTTGAACGGCAACGTCCACACGTTTCACCATTGATGACAACATATGGCCAGGGAACAAGTAGTTCTGGTTGCTGTCAACCCCAATGCCGTATTTGCCGGCATCCGCTGCAGCTTGCAACGCGCCTTCGCCAGCAGCACCTGCTGCGGCATAAACAACGTCTGCGCCACGCTCTAGCTGCGAACGACCAACTTCACCAGCGGTGTTGATGTCGTTAAATGCGCCAAAGTCTGTACCAATGAAGTTTTGAAGAACATTGATGTCAGGGTTTGCCGCTTTCGCGCCTTGCACGTAGCCGCAACCAAATGCTTGCAATAGTGGAAAATCAAACGCTGTAACGTAGCCGATTGTGCCTGATTCAGACTGCATCGCAGCCAAAACACCAACCAAGAACGAGCCTTCTTGCTCTTTGAACAAGATTGAACGCACGTTTGGCAGATCAACAACACTGTCGATAATCGCGAAATGAGTTTCAGGGAACTCTTTTGCCACGACTTCTAGCGGACCAGCCCATGTAAAGCCTGGTACAACAATTGGGCTTGAGCCCTGTTGCGCGAAGCGACGAAGCGCTTGCTCACGCTGCGCATCAGTTTGAATTTCTAGTTCTTGATATGATTTGCCAGTTGCTTTGACGTACGCTTCCGCGCCATTCCAAGCCATTTCGTTGAATGACTTATCGTTTTTGCCAGCAATATCATAGATAAGTGCAGGGTCAGCAAACGCTGCACCTGTCATAAGAGCTGCAAATGTTGCTACGCCGAGTACGGCTTTCGCCCCACCAGAAATTTTCTTATGGACGGTCATGAATATCTCCCTTGTCACGTCGTCATATGGTTTAACACCGCTAGTCATTATAACTGCGATGCGGCCATTTGATGTTTTTAATTCAAGCGCTTTATGAGTTCCTCCGCAAGCAAAAACGCGAACTTGCACCCCTCAATCGATAGCGAGAGATGAATACAAATTCAAGTATTTTTTGACCAAAAGGTCAAGTTTGTTGGCAAAACCGAGCAAATCCAGTGTGCTTTACCGCATGGTAAAACCTTACAATGTGATGATCTGCCCGCCGGACTTTTCTGCGTCTGCTTGGTCATGGGTAACTAAAAGTGTGGGTAAATTCTTCGCTTTTGCCTGGGAAAAAACAAATTCACGCACTTTATCGCGCAATCCAGAATCAAGCGCCGAAAAAGGCTCGTCCAACAACAATGCCTTGGGTTCTGAAAGCAACACCCGAATAAGTGCGATGCGCGATTGTTGACCACCAGATAATGTCATGGGGTCACGATGACCAAGATCGGCCATATTCACAGCCTCAAGCGCTGCGTTTACCTTGGCACATCGTTCCATCCTGCTGCCCTTGGCGGGCAAACCGAACAGCAAGTTTTCCTCAACGCTAAGATGTGGAAACAAAAGCGGGTCTTGGAACATCAAACCAATTTTTCGGTCCGCCGGGTCGGCGTGCGTAATGTCGGCACTATCCAACATCACAGAACCGGTAAACGTAAAACTTGGAGGCAGAAATCCCGAAACAAGATTAAGAAGCGTCGACTTTCCTGACCCGGACGGGCCCATAATCGTCACCACTTCGCCTGGTGCAATATCAAGGTTTAGTTCAAACAGTTTTTGTTTATTTTGAAACAAAACCAATTGTTTAAGGCAAAGCGCGCTTTTCTCTATTTGCTTCATTGTCATCTACTTAAAAAACGCCCTGTTAGGGAATGCTAGTCGTGGAACAAGAACCGCTGCGACAAAGCCAATGGCTGGCAGCAATGTCTGAACCAATGCATAAATGCCAATGATACGCCGATCCCCACCCGAAGCCAACGCCACTGCTTCGGTCGTGATGGTGGGCACACGCCCTGCACCAATCAACAATGTTGGCAGATATTGGGCAATCGATATCGCAATGCCAAGCGCCGTCGCCAACAATATCGGTTTTAACAACATCGGCAAACGCACACTGATCAATGCTTTATTCTCGCTTGATCCCAATGAGGCTGCGACCCGCAGATAACGCAAGTCAAAATTTCTGTAGGGGGCAGCTAGGGACAAAAACACGTACGGCAATACAAACACTGTGTGTGCCAACGCGACAGGCCAAAAGCTACCATCTAGCCCAAACCGTACCAGCAGCACCGAAATGCCGAACAGGAAAGCAATTTGAGGCACAATTAGAGGCAAATAGAGAATGCGCATGGCAGTTGGCGTAAACACGACATCTCGTCGATATTCATTTTCCAAACACGCAATGGTTAGTATGATGGAAATCAGGGTAGATGTTACCCCAATGGCCATGGCGTTAGTGGCAGGCGTTAGAATTGCTGGCAGATTTCCGACCCACCGGGAAATCGTAAATGCCGACGGCAACGCATTTGGAAACCGCCAAAACCCTGCCACAGACCATATCGCCAAAATGACCAGTCCAAGCATTGAAATTAGAACTGTGAGAGCCATTGCCCCGCTTGATATAGCTTTGAACCATCCGTCTGATTTATGCCGATCCCCATTGATGATTGCACGACGTCCAACATAGGTGACCAGCGCTTCACCGATGCGCCATAGCACTAACGCTGTGACGGTTGCGGCTAGCTGCCACACCGCACCCGCAGCCGCGATAAACCGCGTTTCAAGCTCCGGGTCATTCATCCAGCGCAGCAATTGAACGGGCAGCATTGCGGGGAAGTTCGGTCCTAAAATCAGAGCAACATCAACAACGGAAGACGAGAAGGCAACAACTGCATAGATCGGCAAACGCATCTGTTTGTAGAACGCTGGAAACACCGTTGAAAACCATGCCCAGACTTGACCATAGCCAAATGAACGTCCCACTTTTAGGCGTTGGTCCACATTAATTTGACTGGAAGCGGACAGCCCCACCAAAAACAAAAACGGGATTTCTTTAAGCACCAAGCCCAAGAGCAAAGCGTTGCCCATTGGATCGTTGACAATCAGCCAATCTGGCGGATGATGCGTAAACCCTGTCGCCCAAGGGGACAGCAACCGTATGATCCATCCCGAAGGCGCAATCAGAAATGCAAAGCCGAACGCCGCCGCCGCATGTGGCACTGACATAAGGGGGGAAATAAAGTGGGTGAGCTTGGCAAAAAGTCTACTGCCCCATTGGGAGGCGAAAAAACTGACCACAATTACAAGAGATAAAAATGTTGTTGCGAGCCCGATCCATATGGACATCAGCACCGAAGCCCAAAATCCAGGCTTATGGGTAACTTCATGAAAATATGTGAACGTAAATTGCTCGCCACCTAATGACGGAAAGTATCCAAAGGCCGGTAAAAAGACGCCCACCAAACCGGCAATCAAAGGTCCAATTAGAGCAACAATCATCAAAACTGGGGCAAAATCCAGTGGGTCCGCGCCCCAGTTTCTTTTCCGTAAATTCATTAGGGTTTAAACCCTAGTTAGAACGGACGTATCTTTTAGCCCATTCCTCTTCAAGTTTCACAGCCCAAGTGGCATCTGGCTCAAGCAAAGTTGCACCAAACTGATCTGCAGCCAAAGTGGCGGGACCACGCTCAAGCGCATCAAACAATGCTTTGCCTTCAACTGGTAGTGCGTTGATGTCTAACACTGATGGATCACCCCAAACATTTTCGTCCGCTTTTTTTGCTTGCGCCTCAGCAGACAAAAGGAAATCAGCAACAACCATCGCGCCTGCTTTTGCGTTGGCGTTATAGGGAATGGTCACAAAGTGCGAGTTACCCATTGATCCATAATCAAGAACGAATGAACGCACCGTTCCCGCCAATTCGCTTGCTTTGATCGCAGATGAAGCTTCGCCGGGATTAAAAGTCATCGCAATGCCGATTTCGCCATCAGCGAGCAAGTTCTTAAGTTGTGTAGTATCAGCCGCATAAACTTCGCCAGACCGCCAAAGATTTGGTTTAAGCCGGTCCAAATACGCCCAGAGCGGTGCTGTTACAGCGTCAAAATCCGCTTCGTCAGCTGGTGTTCGCAAGATAGATTGGTCTGCAACAACGCCATAAAGCACCTGCTTTAGGAATGTCGTACCGATGAAGTTTGGTGGAGCGGCATAGGTGAAACGACCCGGGTTAGCTTCAACCCAAATGGCCAAGTCTTCCAAGTTGGATGGCGGTGTTTCCATCCAGGCGCTGTCGTAATAAAAGGTGAGCTGTGCCATGCCCCAAGGGCTTTCCTGACCATCCACGGGCACTGTGAAATCGTAAGTCAGTGTTGGCTTACCCTTCACATCCACATATTTGTAGTTTGGCAGTTTTTCTGCCCAATTGTCGCTAACAAGCAGACCTTGGCGCTTCATTGAAGCAAAGTTCTCGCCGTTGATCCAAATAAGATCGACCGATCCACCTTCATCGCGTCCGGCGGCTTTTTCCGTGACCACGCGGTTCACAGCGCTTGAAGTGTCATCTAACTTTACGTGGTTCAGGGTCACGCCATATTTGGACTTAACTTCATCACCAACCCAAGCGATATACGCGTTGATGTTGGGCGCACCGCCCCATGCGTTGAAATAAACTGTTTGACCCTCAGCAGCCTTGGTAACTGATTGCCAGTCAGCCGGATCAAGCTCTTGCGCATAGCCTGTCCCAATGAACAATGACGTTGCGGCAATGCCCAAAGCAGCCACATTTTTTACAAGCGTTTTCAAGATAAGCCCTCAACAATGTTTGTCTGTTTTGCTGCACAAAAGCATTTGGGTGCGAACAAGTGCAACACACTTTGGCGTTATAGCAATGTGAGAGCAAAAGGTGAAACTTTGTTTGGGTCCAAACCGTTATTATTCGACAGAATGAAAAGGCACAGCGGTTGCGCCAAATTGTTCCGCAAATCTTTCAAAGAAACGATCAATAACCCCTTGGGCCGCGCCGCTCACTAGTTTTGAGCCTATTTTTTCAACCGAACCTGACATTTCGCCAAAGGCGGAAAACTTCAATGTAGATCCCTCTTCATGATCGTCAAGTTCGATGTCAGCAAACCCTTTGGCCAAGCCCAATATGCCACCACGACCCTGCCCCGAAAGCGTGTAGCTTTTCGCCGGCTTGATATTGGACAGCATTAAATCCCCAACAAGTTTGGGCTTAAACAGGCCCAGATTGACTTTAATCGTTGCCTCTAAAGCATCTTCGCCAACCCATTCAATTCGATCACAGCCTGGAATGCACGCTTTGAGGACTTCTGTGTCGTTCAGTGCCTCCCAAACTTCCTGTTTGTGTGCAGAAATGATGTAATGTCCAACAAATTTCATGAAAGCCCTTTACCTCTGGCCATTATGACACAATATCTCCAACACATGGTAACATGGTTGCAAGCTGTCAATTGTTAGCTGTAAAAAGCTTTGAGGGCATTAATTTTACAAGGCGTAAGGCCACAAACTTGTTGGGAAGTAACATCATGTCAAATGAACTTGCAGAAAAACCATTGCAATATTTGGATAAAGCAATGGGCGCAATTCGCGAAATGGGCTTGTGGCCCGAAAATACAGATGAAGCGCCAATCACGGCTCTTCTAGAGCAAATCACAGAGTTGGATGAAACTCGCGTGATCCTGATTGGTCGCACGCTAAACCAAGCCAGCATCTTCAACGAAGTCGTTCGCACTCAAATTGCAGCCATGAGCATTGGCGCACGATATGAAGACATCACCAATGGATTTGATTCAATTCGCGACGATGCCAAAGGCATGGTTGATCAGTTAGAAGACGGCAAGCTTGATATGCTTGAGCGCGCCTCTAACGTTTGGATGAAAGTCACGCGTGGTGATATTCCAACCCGCTTCGACAAAATTCGCCAAATCTTTTTGGAAGTGACGGCTGACACCAAAGACCAAATTGACCGCGAGCACACTATTTTGGAAGCCTATCGGGACTTCCGTGGCGCGTTGAAGCAATCCGAAGTGATGGCGCTTGAAGTATTTGAAAAAGCCGAGTTAAAGCTTGAAGAATGCAAAAATGCACTATCCGCAGCGACCAAAGTTCTCGAAGATTTTACTGATGGTACCCCAGCTGACCGGGCACGTCTCGAAATGGCCCGCGATGAGCGCTTGCGCGAAATGCAAAACGAAGAACGCCGTTATCAAATTGCAAAAGATCTTTCTGACAACCTGACCATTTCCTACAACACATCAGAAGTTGTGATGGCGCGTTTGATGCAAACAACAAACGCTAAAGAGCGTGTTTATCAGCAATCTATCTCGTTCTTCTCCACCAACGAAACAGTTTTGACCGCCCTAAGCGCGTCATTTACTGGCCTATTTGGTTTGCATGAAAGCACTGAAACGTTGAATGCGATGAAAGAGGGCATGTCTAAAAGCCTTGAGACATTGGCGGAAATTGGTGACACCGTGCAAGAAGAAGCATTGCGGGCAGGTTACGGCCCAACCATTCGTGCTGATGCCGTGACAAAGCTTGTGGATAGTGTTGTTAATTTCCAAGAAAAGTCACGTACCATCATCAATGAAATGCGCGAACAGGCGACCAAAAATTCAGCCGAAATTCGCGATTCTGTAGAAGACGGTAAGCAACGCTTGGCGAAACTGGCTGCCGAAGGTAATACAGTTATGCTTGAGCAAAAAAGCTAATCAAAACCGAAAAAAGCATCTGGCGTGTTTTTACCAACGCATGGTGAGTTGAGCTGAATGAATAAAACCAAAGCAAATAAAGCAGCGCCGCTTGATGAGGTGATGTTGGCAATGGATGTGGTGGACACACTACGCCATAGCGAAAAACTTGTCGCTCGTGAATTGAGCGAAGAAGATCGTGCTAGCGCCCTCACTGAACGGCTGCGTGAGGTTTATCGTCAGCAAGGCATCGACGTGCCAGATCGCATATTGCAAGAAGGTGTGGCCGCGCTCAATGAAGCGCGGTTCGCCTATTCTCCACCGTCCGGTGGATTGGGTTATTGGCTGGCCCGCCTGTATGTTTCGCGCGGACGTTGGGGCAAGAACTTTTTAAGCATTGCCCTTGCCGTGATTATTGTCTTTACGGGCTATAATTTCGTTTATAAACCGTTTGTTGCGGGACAATCTGCGGCGGAAATCGAGCAGGTTCAGGTCGAACTTCCTGCCCAAATGGATGCGCTCCTGGCTCAAATCAAGTCCGTTTCAAAAGTTGAAAGTGCGGTTATCTCCGCGCAAGAAACTCTAGAGCGCGGTAAAGCCGCCGCCGCTGCTTCAGACAAAGCGCGCGCCGAACAAGCCATCGAAGACATGACCAGCACTCTAGCTCAGCTGCAAGCCGAATATAGATTGCAAATTGTCAATCGAGAAGGTGCTGATACCGGCGTTTGGACCTATCCAGAAGTCAATCAGGATGTCCGCAATTACTATATCGTTGTCGAGGCGATTGGCTCGGATGGCTCAGTACAAACACGAAATATTGTAAATGAAGAAACTGGGGAAACCGAAGAGGTTGACCAATGGGGCGTGCGGGTGAGCGAGGTCGTTTTCAACGGCGTGCGCGACGACAAGCTTGACGATGGCATCATTCAAAACAACATTTTGGGCCTTAAACAGTTTGGGTATACAGATGTCGACTATGTCATCTCGGTTTTAGGCGGTGAGATAACGCAATGGTAAGAAGAAAAAAAGTTTCCGGCCCTGAGGCCTTGCGTTCACTTGATCGCGCTTTGGACGAAATTCGGCGCGAAGAAAAACAATTGTCGCGACTTTCTGCTGACGCGTCCTCTCGCATTGGGCGTTTGCGTGAAGTTGAAGCCGAGCAGTTTATAGCGCTGGCTGAATTGCGCCTTGACCCAGCTCGCAAAACTGAAGTTACCGGCGAGTTATCTCGCGCGGAGAAACAAGCACGCTCCATCCTTGAAAAGCATGAAAGCCAAAACAATGATATTGGCCAACGCTTGGACGACATTGATGATGAGATCAAAAATATTTCGGCCAAACGCGACGACGCACAAGCTGTTTATAAGAAAGCCGAGGCTGAGCTTGATGATTTGAGCGGCGAGGTTTTTCGCGGCCTAAAATCTGATGAAAAATATAAGGTCCAGTTGGCAAAATCTGACGAAGCAAAAAATATTGCCGAGCATGCTTTAAAGAAAACCGAAACCGCAGAGGCCGACAGAGAAGAAAAGGGCCTACCCTATCGAGAAGACCCGCTTTTCATGTATTTGTGGGAAAGGGGCTATAATACGAGCTCTTACAGCGCCAACAATTTGGTTCGGTTTTTCGACAAAATGATCGCCAACATGGTGCGCTATCATGCTGTAAAACCAAATTTTGCAATGCTCAACGAAATCCCGATGCGTTTGCGTGAACACGCAGAAAGACTTCTGGAGGCTGCGGATACAGAACACCAAAAACTTAAAAAGCTTGAAGACAAAGCTTTTGATGCTGCTGGGGGCAAAACCTATCGTTTGAACTCGGAAAAAGCGGCTGCGGAAATCTCTTCCATCGATGAAGCCCAGGTACGGCTTGAGGATGAACGCGACGAACTTGCGCGCAAGCAGTCCAAACTATCAGACGGCAGTGATGGAGCATACAAAGAAGCCGTAGAGACATTGACCGACGGACTTCAGCGCGAAACACTGGCAGAGCTTTACGCAGCGGCGCGACAGACTTCATCCAGAGAAGATGATTTAATCGTGCGCAAGATCGATGCCGTTCGCGAAGAAATTGTCGAACAAGAAAATGACATCGGAGAATCAAAAGGTCGCTTGAAGACCCTTGCGTCGCGCCGTCGTGAGTTGGAAGATATTGAGTGGGAGTTCAAAAAATCAAACTTTGACGACCCGCGCATGAAATTTGATGACAATTTGGTCGAAGACTTGTTGGGTGAATTCCTAAAGGGCGCGATTACGGCTTCGGGCTATTGGGGCCAATGGCAAGACGCCCAACGTGGTTCAAGCAGCGCCCGCACGCCTAGATCTAGACGATCTAAGTCCGGTCCTTGGAGCAAAGGAAATCTAGACTTTGGTTCATTCGGCACGCCAAGCAGCGACTTTTCGCGCCCACGCGGTTCTTCGCGCAAAGGCACAAAAGGCACCCGCCGGCACGGAAACTTTAAAACTGGCGGCAAATTTTAAAGAAAATTTGGTAACTGAATATGACACTCCCTACTGCCGAAAAACTTGGCAAAATTATCTTTCTGCATGGGGCGTCTAGTAGTGGTAAATCAACACTTGCCCGCCAACTGCAGTCGATCATTGAAGAACCATTTTGGCATATTTCAATTGATCACCTGCGCGACGCCGGCGTTTTGCCAAGTGAACGTATCGCAAACGGCGACTTTAACTGGTCGTTGATGCGCAAGAACTTCTTTAACGGCTATCACAACTCGCTCGCGGCATATGCACGAGCAGGCAACAATTTAATCCTTGAACATATCTTAGATACAAAAGGATGGATTGAGGAGTTAACTGTCCTATTCGAGCCATTTGATGTCTTTTTCGTGGGCATCCATTGTCCCTTAGACGAGCTTCGCAAAAGAGAAATGGCACGGGGAAACCGTGAAATCGGCAGCGCTGCGAAGGACTTTGAGAACATTCACGAGGGCCTCACCTATCATCTTGAAATTGATACAAACTTAGGTGTCGATGAGAATGCAAAGCGATTGTTGCAAAAGTGGCGTGAACGCCAAGTTCCGTCAATTTTTGACCCCATGAAACGGTAAACTACCATGACAAAAGTCCACAAAAGCGCGGCGACCGGATATCAGTCAGCAGCAGACAGGTATCAACGTGGACGACCGGACTATTCTCCCAAAATCCTAAACTGGCTGCGCGAAGAACTTGGCATCGAGCGGAACAGCACAGTGCTTGATTTGGGGGCTGGCACTGGCAAGTTTACAAAACGGCTTGTTGAGATTTGCGACAATGTGATTGCCGTCGAACCCGTCGCCGAGATGCGTGGGCAGCTCGCAAAGGTTTTGCCCAACGTCAAAACATTTGAAGGCACTTCAACACAAATCCCACTTGATGATGCGTCTGTTGATTTTGTGATCTGCGCCCAGTCATTCCATTGGTTCTCTACACCCGAAACAATGACCGAGCTCCATCGTGTCTTAAAGCCAAATGGACGGCTGGGGCTCGTCTGGAATGTTCGCAATGAAAAGCTCGACTGGGTCTCCGCACTAACAAAAATCGTCACGCCATATGAGGGCGATGCGCCACGTTATTATAAAGGCGATTGGAAAACCGTATTTCCATGCGACGGTTTTGGGGAGCTACAGGAAGCCAGTTTTGCCCACGAGCAAGTTGGCGATCCCGAAGACGTTATTATGAACAGGTTCATGTCGGTCAGTTTTATTGCGGCGCAAGATAAAGAAACGCGCGCATCAATTCGAAAGCAAATAGATGAGCTCATCACCAGCCATCTTGCGCTAAAAAGGAAACGAGAAATCTCGTTCCCTTATGTCACCGAGTGTTTTTGGTGTGGGAAAATTTGACACTAAGTCAAACTCACCCAAACCCAATCTCTTATGAAGGCGTTTTTTAAACGAGTTCGCCCAACGCGCTAGCACCTTTGTCGGCCGAGCCGACCATGGCGCGCATACCGGAGAACAATTCACGCCCTAACCCGTGATGCGAAGCGCTAAGGTCTTGCGTCGTCAATGGTCGCGCATCAAATTCTTTAGCGTCGACTAATACTTCCAAAGTGCCAGCTTCTGCATCTAATCGAAGCATATCGCCATCTTTGATTCTAGCGATTGGGCCACCGTCTACAGCTTCTGGTGTTAAGTGAATTGCGGCTGGAATTTTGCCGGATGCGCCGGACATGCGCCCGTCGGTCACCAATGCAACTTTATAGCCACGACCTTGTAAAATCCCCAGCGGTGGGGTCAGTTTGTGCAATTCCGGCATCCCAATGGCTTTAGGTCCAGAGAAGCGCACCACGGCGACCATATCGCCTTCCAGTTCACCTTTTTTGAAGGCCTCTTGCATTTGATCCTGCGAATGAAAAACGCGCGCGGGGGCTTCAACAATTCGATGTTCTGGTTTTACCGCAGAAACCTTGATCACCGACTGGCCAAGGTTCCCGTTTAACAATTTAAGACCACCAGTTTCAACAAATGGCGCTGAAGCTGGCGCTAGAACTTTGTCGTTGCCAGACGTCTTTGGTGCATCTTCAAACCGGATTTTCTCGCCGTCCAATTTTGGCTCTTGTGCGTAAACATGCAAATTCGAACCCCAGATGGTTTTCACGTCATTGTGCAACGCGCCATCATTGAGCAATTGGTCAATCATAAAGCCCATACCACCAGCAGCGTGGAAATGGTTTACATCTGCCATACCGTTTGGATAAACTCGCGCTAGCAATGGTGTACAATCGGAAAGGTCGGACATGTCTTCCCACGTAATTTGAATGCCAGCGGCTGCAGCCATGGCGATCAAATGGATAGTGTGGTTGGTCGAACCGCCCGTCGCGTGTAAGCCGATCATGCCGTTCACGATTGCTTTTTCGTCGATCACTTGCCCTACAGGTGTAAACTCGTTGCCCAGTGCCGTGATCGCCAATGCCCGTCGCGTTGCTTCTTTGGTTAGCGCTGCGCGCAAAGGCGTGCCCGGGTTGACAAAGCTTGAACCCGGAATGTGCAGACCCATTATTTCCATAAGCATTTGGTTAGTGTTGGCGGTGCCATAAAATGTACAAGTGCCGGGCGAATGGTAGCTATCGCTTTCAGCTTGAAGCAACTCATCCCGACCGATTTTACCTTCAGCATAAAGTTGGCGAATACGCGCTTTTTCGTCGTTTGGTAGGCCGGATGGCATTGGCCCTGCTGGGACAAACACCGCTGGGATATGGCCAAATGTAAGCGCCGCGATCACCAATCCGGGTACGATCTTATCGCAAATACCCAAAAACATTGCCGCATCGAACATGTTGTGGCTCAAACCGATTGCCGCAGACATGGCGATTACATCGCGTGAAAACAGCGACAGATCCATGCCCGGCTGGCCTTGGGTCACCCCGTCACACATCGACGGCACACCGCTAGCCACTTGTGCTGTTGCGCCAGCTTCACGGGCAGCCGCTTTAATCACATCAGGATAGTCATAGTAGGGCTGATGGGCCGACAACATATCATTGTAGGATGTGATGATGCCAATGTTTGGGGTAATCCCGTCTGAAAGCTTTTCTTTGTCCTCTGGGGCGCAAGCGGCAAAGCCGTGCGCGAGATTGCCACAAGAAAGGGCCGAACGGTGAACACCACGTTTAACTTGCGCATCCATGCGATCAAGATAAATGCGGCGTGTTTTTTCGCTACGTTTGATTATACGGTCGGTGACGTCCTTGATCCGGCTATTCACGTTCATTGGTCATCTCCATCTATTTGATTGCGGTGCGCTTCTATGGGCACCAATAAACATTCAAGGGTGTTTGGTTTTGGCGCAAGACAGCTCTAACGGGCATGTCGTCAACCGCGCCGTCGCCAAGGGCGTTTTCAAAAACGTCAGCTTTTGCATCGCCTTCGATATGAAGCGCCAAAAAATCTGTGTTCAGCAAGGCCGGTAGCGTAAATGTGATACGTTCTTCGCCAGCGCCCGCAGCGCGCATGGAACAAAACATCGCGCTTGAATTCATGTCTATCGCTGCATCAAGATTGTCACCACCGGGGAAGAAACTCGCCGTGTGACCATCGGTCCCCATGCCCAAAATCACAACTGAGATGGGCTGCGCCATATCGGCAAATTTTGCGCTGAGTTCGGGGATGCCATCATCCGCAGATTTGCCTTCAACAAATAATGGCTCAAAATGCGCTGTTTTGCCCGCGCCTTGCAACAGGTTTTGTTCCACCAATTTGGCGTTTGATCGATCTGAAGTTGGCGAAACCCAACGTTCATCAACAAGCGACACAAACACTTTCGACCAATCAAGTTCTGTGCGGCCAAGATGTTGAAACAGCAATTTCGGCGTAGAACCACCAGAAACCAAAAGACTTGCTTTGCCATTTTTTGCAATTGCAGACGAAAGCGCTGCCGCAACATCGTTTGCTAGCGCGGCAGCCAATATGTCTTTGTTTGCAAAGTCTGATTTAGAGGGCTTTGGGGTCATCTGCTTCCTCGTGCCATGTGCGGCCATCACGCTCAATAAGGGCAATTGAACTGGTGGGCCCCCACGTACCGGCTGTATATGTGTGCAATGGTGAAACATCATTGTCCCATGCCTCACGGATTGGATCGATCCAAGCCCACGCGGCTTCCAGTTCGTCACGGCGCATGAACAATGTTTGGTTCCCACGCACCACGTCCATCAGCAAACGCTCATAAGCTTCGGGTGTGCGTTGCACAAATGTGTCCGCAAAGCTTAAGTTAAGTGGCACTTGGCGTAAACGCATGCCGCCGGGACCGGGATCTTTAATCATGAGGAACATTTTTACGCCCTCATCTGGTTGCAGTCGCAATACAAGGCGGTTTGCTTTTGGCACACCTTCAGATCGCGAGAACATCGAGTGTGGAATCTCGCGGAACTGAATTACAATTTCAGAGGCGCGTGTCGCCATGCGTTTGCCGGTGCGCATATAGAACGGCACGCCATTCCAACGCCAGTTTTCAACTTCTGCTTTAATCGCGACAAAAGTTTCAGTGTTGGACGTTGTATCTTCACCCAGCTCTTCAAGATACCCAGGCACTTTGGTTTCTTCCGAAGAAACGCCCCGATACTGGCCGCGCACGGTCATCTTATCAACCGCGTCGCCAGTGATCGGTTTAAGCGCACGTAAGACCTTCAGCTTTTCATCACGTAGTGCATTCGCTTCGTCAGAAGCAGGTGGCTCCATCGCCACCAGGCACAAAAGCTGCAGCATATGGTTTTGCACCATATCGCGCAGCGCACCTGATTTTTCATAGTAACTACGTCCACCAGAACCAACGCTCTCAGCAACTGTAATTTGAACATGGTCAATGTGGGTTGAGTTCCAAATTGGCTCAAAAAGCGTGTTGGCAAACCGCAATGCCAAAAGATTTTGCACCGTCTCTTTGCCCAAATAGTGGTCAATCCGATAAACTTGTTCTTCGCTGAAAACCTTAGCGACAGTATCGTTGATATCGATTGAAGACTCTAAATCCCGACCAAGCGGTTTCTCCAATACAACCCGAGCATCTGGCGTCCAGTAATTTCGCGTCGCCAAATAATCACAAATTGGCTCGAACAGGAACGGCGCAACGGCTAGATAGAACGCGCGGACAATTTCTGGATCGTTTCGCAGCGCTGCATCTAGTTTGGCCCAACCTTTTTTGTCGGTGACATCATTGGCAATGTAAGAAAAGCAAGATGTAAAAATTTCAAGCTGTTCTTCATCGACCGCATCGCTTTGCACAAATTGATGTACTGCATCTTTAGCGAATGCCCGAAATTCGTCATCTGACATCTTGGTCCGAGAAACACCAATAATGCGCGAATTGGCATCAAATTGGCCATCGATAAACCGATGATACAAAGCTGGAATGAGTTTGCGTTGTGATAAATCACCAGTTGCACCAAACACCACATAGTCAAAGGGCTTTACTGGAATAATTCGGCTCGACATATCTTGCCTCCTAGCTTTGTTGGGCGGCTTTTGCCATCAAAAGCGCCCCGTGCTGTGCGTCCGCTCTCGCGCCCAAAATGAAATTGGGATGGCGTTCTTTAAGAAGTGGCAGCAATCGCACGCCAAAACCGCCAACTATAGCCAACTTTTTCGCGCCACGCGCTTTAAACCAATTTGCAAACTGGTCGATTTGATCAAACTCAAACGCCATCATTTCATCCGCGATCGGATCGCCTTTTTCATAGAATTCCATGAATAACGGCACCAAACTTGCGAAATCCTTTGGCCATGCTTTGAATGACCAAGCCATAATCTCATCGCAACCACCGCCAAGTTCTTTCGCGATCGCATCCGTAAGTGGTGATCCTGAAACCAACCCGTCCAGAGCCTCAATCGAGCGGCGCGCCAATGCTCGCCCCAAAATCGCGCCCGAAGCCATGTCTGAAATGTGAAACCCCCATCCGCCGACCGGGTGAAGATTTCCATCCACTTTGGCTAAACCTGCAGACCCAGTGCCAACAATAAGCACGGCACCGTCGTGGCCAAGATGTGCGCCTTCGCGTGCGGTCTCAACATCGTTGTGTACCAATGTTTGGGCAAAGGGATAGGTGCGGGCAGCAAAATCGCGCCGTGACGATTCTAAATGCGCACCAGCAAGACCCAAACAGGCAATTGTTTTGCCCATCTCGGCTTCGCCAAGCCCTGCAATCTCAAACACTTTTCGACCAACTTCAATTATAGAGCCATAGGCTTGTGAGCCATCACCAATGGTGGTGTTGGCTGGACCGCCTTTTGCTTCTGCAATTGTTTCAAGGTTTTCATTGGCAAGTCTGGCGCGACAATTTGTGCCGCCGCCGTCAATTCCGAGGTAATAGTTTTGCCCATTTTTTTGGTTTAGCACCTGGCGCTCTCCTAAATTGTGCGCGGGTGAGAAGACATGGTGCGATACATAATGGCAAATCATCTTAGACGAAAGTATTATTCGCGCCTTTTGCAACAAAAAGTCAGCCTCTTGCGTTTTTTCCCGTTTCGACGCAGTTTCAGCCGCTCTTATCACCGCCTAACGCACCGAGTAGAATTTGACCCAAAAACTAACCATTTGCACCACCTGCAAGTTTTCCAAAGAAAGCGCATTTAATCAAAACGGCGAAACAGGCGGTGAGATTTTGCGCGACAAGTTGATCCAAAAGCGAAACGAACGCGGACAGCGTTTGGAAATTGTCGGGCACGAATGTTTATGGGCTTGCAAACATTCATGCGCCATCTTGCTAGAAGACAAAGTGCGTACTGGCTATCTTGGAGGTTATTTCGCGCCCGAGGATAGTGACGCCGATGCGGTTTTAGACTGGTGCGCGGCCCATGCCAAAACGAGTGACGGCAATGTTCCGTTTATCGAGTGGCCTCAAGGGATGCGCGGTCATTTCATCGCACGCATTCCGAAAAATGATAAAGGCAATAAACAATGAACGGTCACCATCTTGTTTTAGGCGGCGCGAAATCGGGTAAGACACGTTTTGCAGAAGAGTTGGTTTTGAATGAAGGCAAAAAGGTTGCCTATATCGCCACTGGGCGCGCGTGGGATGACGAAATGAGGGCGCGCATTAACGCGCACCAAAAATCCCGTTCATCAAAATTCAAAACCATTGAAGCGCCGATAAATCTAATTTCGAGTTTAGAAGAGGCGCGTCGTAAAAAGCTCGACCTGGTGTTGGTGGATTGCCTAACGCTTTGGATCACAAACTTAATGATGGCGGAAATGGAACCCGGGGAAAGCGTGGATGCGCTTGTTCATTGGCTTGAAACAAATGCCAATTTACGTGTTGTTTTGGTTTCGAACGAAGTTGGCCAAGGTATTGTGCCCGACAATGCAATGGCGCGCGAATTTCGCGATCATGCGGGCACAAGCCATCAAAAACTTGCCCAGATTTGTGAAATGGTGACCTTCGTAACCGCCGGGATACCCCAGCGCCTAAAAGGCTAGCCAAATATCATGGCTAGGCCCAATAATAGTGCCAGTGTGAGGGTCAGCATATGGCCGTAAAGTTTTAGCGCTCGGTCGATGTCATCGGCTTCAAGCACTTCTTTGCCCTCACCCATCGTCGCCAGTTCAACCGTTTCGCCGTCGTAATTGCGTACACCACCTAGTTTCACGCCAATAGCGCCCGCTAGCGCTGCCTCCGGCCAACCTGCATTTGGCGAACGATGATGTTTTGCATCTCGTTTGACACTGCGCCATGCTGCGTCACTATCCATCTGTTTGGAAAACCTTGCCGTCGCTGCGAACAAGAAGGCGCTTAGGCGGGCTGGAAGAAAATTTGCAAAATCATCAAGCTTAGCGCTGGCAAAACCAAACGCTGAGAACCGCTCATTCTTATGGCCGACCATTGAATCTGCGGTGTTGATCGCCTTGTAAACGGCGATCCCTGGCAACCCAAAAAAGAAGAGATAGAAAATCGGCGCGATAATGCCGTCCGACGTGTTTTCCGCAAGGCTTTCAATTGCACCTCTTGCGACCCCATCTTCACCAAGTTCTTTCGCATCGCGCCCAACAATGTGTGAAACGGCCTCACGCCCTTCAGAAAGCGAACTGCGCAAACCTTCTGCAACTGCGCCAACAGCACGGCCAAGTTCTTTTTGCGCAATAAGCGTACTGGCGAGGAAAATTTTAACGGCCCAACCAAGCGGTCCAGAAGGCAATAAAGCCGAGATAAAAACAGTGATCACAAGGGTGACGGCAATGAGAATGGCGAGCATCACATAGCCGTTGCGGCGGCGTCGTTCTTGCGAAAGAAGTGGATCATTGCCGCGTTTTTCCAAAATATCAATGAGTTTACCCATCCACATTACTGGATGGCCAACAGCGTTCAGCAACGGACGGGGATAACCAACGAACCGCTCGAACAGCGTCGCTGCAAAAACCAAAATCACACTCAACATTTATTTTCCTGTCGCTTTTCTCATGATGTAGGCAATGGCATCCAAATCCACATGCTTTTCAAGATGCGCCGCGAACCCGTCCAGTATCTGGTCAATTCGACGCTCATATTCAAGCGTTTGCGCTGATTTAGCACCTAGTTCTTTTAAAAATGCACGCCTAAATTGATCCGCGCCAAATAGCCCGTGCAGGTAGGTGCCCATCACCAAGCCATCCGCTGAAACCGCACCTTCAGGTTGGTCACCAACATTGGCGAAAGGCGATTTGGTGTCATCGCCTACCGTTTCACCCATATGCATATGATAGCCCGTCAATGGAACGGAAGATGTACCATAAGACGCCTTTTCAAGTCGCAACTGTTTTTGCTCTGAAAGCACTGTTTCTACACGCAACAGGCCCAAACCATTTAACTTACTTGGCGCGCCCTCAATCCCGTTCGGGTCAGATAGCGTTTCACCAAGCATTTGATATCCACCACAGATCCCCAAAACTGATTTTCCTTGGCGCACATGGGCTTTGATATCAATGTCCCAACCTTGGTCAATCAAAAACGCCAAATCAGATATTGTCGACTTTGAGCCGGGCAAGATAATCAGGTCAGCATCTGTTGGCAGCGGATTACCCGGCTCGATGATGTGAACACTCACGCCCTGTTCCTGCCGCAACGGATCAAGATCGTCAAAGTTTGCGATTCGCGGTAAGCGCGGCACAACAATTTTAAAGCCATCCGACGCCAGGTCAGTCGGGTGATCCAGCGCCAAAACATCCTCGGGTGGCAACAGCCGCGCATCAGGATAATCCGGTAACGGGCCCCAACATGGCAGTTTGGAACGTGTTTGGATGAAACTCTTACCATCTTCAAACAGACCAGGATCACCATGAAAACGATTGATCAGGGACCCGACCAACAAGGCTTTGTCAGCTGGGTCGATAACCTCTAACGTTCCAATAATAGATGCGATCACCCCACCCCGATGGATATCGCCAACCAACATCACGGGCAGGTTCAATGCCCGCGCGAAGCCAAAATTGGCGATATCGGAACTACGCAAGTTGATCTCAGAAGCGCTGCCAGCGCCCTCAACGAAAATTAGATCGGCTTGGTCTTCCAATTCGCGAAACGCTTCAACAGTTTGCGGCAAATACTCGCTGCGTTTTTTGAAATACTCACGAGCGGTCATCGACGCGACCCGCTTGCCCCGCACCACCACTTGCGCACCGGTTTCCTGTTCTGGTTTCAACAAAACCGGGTTCATCGCAGTTGCGGGCTCGGTTCTACAGGCTCGGGCTTGCAAGGCTTGTGCCCGGCCGATTTCACCACCGTCAGCCGTCACCGCAGCGTTGTTTGACATATTTTGCGGCTTGAACGGACGAACGGTCAGCCCTCGATTGGTGAAAGCGCGGCAAAGGCCTGCAGTGACGAGGCTTTTGCCAACGTCTGACCCAGTGCCCATAATCATCAGCGCTTTGGTCATCGTTTTTATTCCGCCGCTTGATCAATGATATGAGCGTAAGAGCCCATAATGTTCTGGCTAACGCAACCCATAGTCTTTAGGTTTTCACCCTGGGCGTCAGTCGCATCAAACAAATGCTTAGCTGCGTCCCCCGACTGGGAGGAATAATGAAACTCGTGTCCACGCAGATTTTTAGGCCAAGGCAGCGGACTGTTGTGGGTGAGCTGCCGATAACCAAGTTGGCGTCGAGGTCGGTCAATCGCTGAGCTGTGAGGCAAAAGCCCGAGCATTTTGAACGTATCGCCAGCCTTGCTGGTCAGCGCTTGCCCCAACACCATATAGCCGCCGCATTCGCCATAAATCAAACATCCACGCCCCGCCGCATTCCCCATCATTGTTGAAAAATTGCTGGCATTTGCCAATTTTTCACCGTGTAATTCTGGATACCCACCCGGTAGAAAAACGGCGTCTGCATCATTTGCTGGACCGCCATCCGCTAGGGGAGAAAAGAACGTGAGTTCAGCCCCATTGGCACGCCAATCATTGACAATATGCGGGTAGATAAAGGCAAATGCTTCGTCTTTCGCAATTGCTATTTTTTGCCCTAACGGCACGAGTGGATGCATCGCATCAGACGCTGCAATCGGCCTAGCCAAAGATTGCAACGCATCAAGATCGATTTGCTTTTCAATCCGATCGATCGATGCAATAGCGACAGCTTGGGCAGCATGAAAATCATGCGGCAGGGTAAGGCCTAAATGTCGCGATGGAATGCTGAGTTCATCATCACGGCCAAGCGCACCAAGATAGGTGATGTCCAACGGCTTCAATGCTGATTTTAGCATTTGCTCGTGACGTTCACTCGCAACACGATTTAAGATGACCCCCGCAACATCGATGTCAGCGCGTAGGGTTGAAAACCCATGTACAAGTGCAGCGATTGATTGCGCCATTGATCCAACATCAACAACCAAAATCACAGGCAAGTTTAGTGTTGCGGCGAGATCGGCGGTTGAACCGTCGCCGCTTACCGCGCCGTCAAATAGGCCCATCACCCCTTCGATCAGCAGTAAATCACATTCGGTTGCAGCCTCTGCCGCGCGAGCGCGAAGTTGGCTTGATGACATCGCCCATGGGTCTAGGTTTTTCGCCGTTTTACCTGTGGCCAGCCCATGAAATGACGCATCAATATAATCGGGCCCAGTTTTGGCAGATGCGACCGATACGCCGCGATTTTTTAATGCACCTAGTAGACCCATTGTGATGAGGGTTTTGCCTGAACCAGAACTTGGTGCCGCGATGATCAGTCCGTTAGCCAAGACGGTTCTCCGATGGCTGATACCAGTTCAAAATTTCCCGGTAATTGACCACATCTCCAACCACCACGATGGCAGGGGTTGGAACGTTCCCCATCTCCACTAGATCACCAGCCTTTTCCAATGTTGTTGTCAACACGGATTGTTCAGGCAATGTCGTGTTAGAAAGGATCGCTAGCGGATCGCTTGGTTTGCGGCCCGCGCTCACCAGTTTTTGCGAAATTGAACCAAGATGTTTCACCGCCATAAACATAACGATAACTGGCGCTGCGGTGGCAATCGCATTCCAATCCACAGCTTGGGGCACAGCCCCCGTTTCATCGTGACCGGTGAGGAAAATCACCGCCTGATTGGTGTCACGATGGGTGACAGGAATGCCCGCATATGCCAACCCGCCTATGCCTGAAGTAATACCCGGCACGATGCGGAACTTAACGCCGGCTTTAGCAAGGGTTTCACTTTCCTCACCGCCACGGCCGAAAACAAACGGGTCGCCGCCCTTTAGACGCAAAACTTTTTTGCCCTCTTTTGCCCAATCGATCAGGCTCAAAGAAATGTCTTTTTGCTTGGGCGAAGGTTTGCCGCCGCGCTTACCGGCATAAATGCATTGGGCCTTTGGGTTTGCATATTTGAGCAGCTCTTTACCCACCAAAGCGTCATAAACAATGATATCTGCTTCGCCCAGCGCATAATATCCCAACATGGAAATCAGGCCTGCAGCCCCCGGACCAGCGCCAACAAGCCAAACGGAACCCGGCTCAAATGGCGGGAACTGTGCATTATCCATGCGCGCAAAATGGCCTTTTGGCTCATCTGCGGCAAATAGATTTTTAATGCTGTTCCAAAGGCTCATTGAAAGTTCTTTCTTTGCGCTAAATACCTATCGCTAAATAGGGGCTTGGCGCTATATAGATTATTGATATGAGTGCTGACCATGAAAAACAACCTGATCAATTGCGCCGTGGCTGGACGACGGGTGCCTGTGCAACCGCTGCAACCAGCGCAGCCCTTGAAGCGCTTTTGAGTGGTGAATTCCCACACTTCGCGATTGTCACGTTGCCCGGTGGTCAAACACCTAGTTTTGCGTTGGCCGTTGAAGAGTTGGATCAAGATTTCGCTCGATGCGGGATTGTCAAAGATGCAGGCGACGACCCAGACGTTACCCATGGCGCGATGATTATCTCGACCGTTCGCCGAGCGGCCAAAGGTTCCGGCATCATTTTCAAAGCTGGAATTGGTGTTGGCACTTTCACCAAACCGGGTTTGCCATTGCCCCCGGGCGAGCCCGCGATTAATCCCGTGCCCCGCAAAATGATGAGCGAACATGTCGCTGAAATCTGCAAAAGGTTCGACATTGCGCCGGATATTGAAATCACGATTTCTGTGCCCGCCGGCGAGGAAATGGCTCAAAAAACGTGGAACCCACGTCTTGGCATTTTGGGCGGTATTTCGATTTTGGGCACCACGGGTATTGTGATCCCCTATTCCTGCGCGGCCTGGATCCACTCCATTCACCGTGGTATCGACGTGGCCAACGCCATCGGGCTTACCCATGTTGTCGGTTCCACCGGAGACACGTCCGAAAAAGCGGCGCAAGCGCATCTCAATCTGCCTATTGAGGCTTATTTGGATATGGGTGATTTTGTTGGCGGCTTGCTGAAATATCTCAAAAAACACCCAGTGCCCAACCTGACCATTGCTGGCGGTTTTGCAAAGCTCGTAAAACTGGCGCAGGGAAATTTGGATTTGCATTCAGGCCGCTCCCAAGTTGATTTCAACTGGTTGGCAGAAGAAGCCAAACTGCTGGGTGCGTCGGAAAATCTTGGCGCACAAATCACTAAAGCCCAAACGGCGAAACATGTTTTGGAACTGTGTCAGGATGACGGAATTGACATTGCTAACCGTGTGGCACAGTTGGCGAATGATAAAGTACGAAAAACCTTGAACGGAACCACGATCAAAACAAGTGTTTTGGTGGTTGACCGAAAGGGCGTTATAATCGCTCAACATTAATCGTAAACGGGAGATAAGCGCATGAGAATTTTGATCTTTGGCGGCACCGGTGAAGCGATTGATTTGGCTGATGCGTTGGTTCGACAAGGCCATCAGGTCACCACCTCTTTGGCCGGTCGCACCCGCAAACCCAGATTGCCAAATGGGCATATCCACACCGGCGGATTTGGCGGCGTTGACGGTCTTGCAGATTACATTTCGCGCAACGGTTTTGAAATGGTCGTGGACGCCACCCACCCATTTGCCGCGCAAATGTCGGCCAATGCCGTAAAAGCGTGTGCGCAATTGAATGCGCCAATGCTGCGTTTGACGCGGGAAGCTTGGCAAGCCGGGGCCGCTGACAATTGGCATCATGTGCCCAATATTCAAGCTGCTGCTGATCGACTGGGCGCAGGTTCCCATGTTTTGGTGACCGTTGGACGCCAGCATATCGAACCGTTCGTTCTGCGCACAGACTGCACGATTTTCATTCGCGCCATCGAGCATCCCGAAGTGATTTTGCCGGCTCATGTCAATGTGATTTTGGAGCGCCCGCCATTTCGCCTGTCGGATGAATTGGCGTTTATGCGCACCCACGAAATCACCCATTTGGTGACCAAAAATGCTGGGGGCGATCAAACCGCTGCTAAGCTGGAAGCCGCGCGCATGGTCGGCGCAAGCGTGATCATGATTGAACGCCCCGCGCTTCCCGAAGCGGTTGAAGTCTATTCGGTTGAGGCCGCGCTGCAATATCTTGGCGATCATTCCGCTTCCATTGCCTGACGTTTTTTCTTTTTGCCTTTATTGCGCAACACATGGGCGAAATCAGCACTATAAAGCTCGCTATCACGAAACTCTTTTTGGCCGAAAACTTTACCGACAAAAATCAACGCCGTGCGCGTGATCTTTTCTGCCCGAACATCAGCTCGCATATCTTTAAGTGACGTCTTGATGAATTTTTCATCTGGCCAAGTTGCGCGATAAGCGACCACTACAGGACAGTCAGCACCGTAAAATGGGGTCAGCGTTTCTTCGACATATTTCAAATTTCGGATCGATAGATGGATTGCCAATGTGGCGCGTGATTGGCCGAGCACTTCAAGCGTTTCATGCTCTGGCATGGAAGACGCTTTGCCGGAAGTGCGCGTGATAATGATGGTTTGCGCAATTTCGGGCAGTGTTAATTCGGTTTGTAGTTTCGCCGCTGCGCCCGCAAAAGCAGGTACGCCGGGCACTACCTCATAGGGAATTTCAAGAACGTCTAGCCTGCGCATTTGCTCGGCCACAGCCCCGTAAATCGAAGGGTCGCCAGAATGAACGCGCGACACATCTTCACCCCGATCATGAGCGGCCTTCATATCATCGATAATCTCACCCAAATTCATCGGTGCGGTGTCTTTTACCAACGCAGTATCAGGTGCTGCTTCAACAATTTCTGCAGGCACTAGAGATCCTGCATAAAGGCAAGTCTGGCAACGTTCGATCAACCTAAGACCACGCACTGTGATGAGGTCAGCGGCACCGGGGCCCGCGCCTATAAAATAAACAGTCATGATGCTTCTTCCAATTTGGCGGCTTTCTTCGCATAGCCGCGCGGGGTGTAGGCGACATTTTCGCCTGAACCACGTTTAAAACTTTTCGATTGAGACGATCCGAACATCACGATGGTGAGCATATCGATCTCTTCGGGATTGAAGGCCCTTAGTTCCACCACGCGCACTTTCTCCGCTGGGCGTCCCAAGTTTGAAGCAATCACTACTGGGGTGTTTGCAGGGCGATGAGCCAAGAATTTGTCCTTAGCGATCTCAATCAAATCGGTGCGGCGCATAGAACGTGGATTGTAAAACGCCGTGACAAAATCCCCAGCTGCAGCCGCATCCAATCGTTTCATAATATCTTCGCGTGGGGTCAACAGGTCAGACAATGAAATGCAACAGAAATCATGGCCAATTAGTGCACCCGATTTCGCTGCCGCTGCTTGGAATGCAGAGATGCCTGGACAGGTTTCAATCGTCACCCGTTTCGCCGCATCCGAAATCGCTCGGTCACCCGTGGCTGCTAGCAGTTCATAAATCAGCGCGCCCATGGCAAATATGTTCGCGTCGCCCGAACAGACCAGTGAAACCTGTTTGCCTGTTCCTGCCAACTCTAGTGCATGTCGCACCCGAAGCTCCTCTTCACCCAACGCAAAGCGATGTTCGGTTTGGCTCGTTTTTGCGTCAGCGGCGAGGTCAAGATACAGGCCATAGCCGACCCAGTCCGTCGTGCGGCGCAAAGCCATATCCGCAACCGGCGTACGCAACTGATTAGTGCCAGGGCCAAGCCCGACGAGATAGAGTGCGCCGGGTGCCGCGCCAAACACTTCAACGTCAACTGGCAATTCTGCAATGCCAATTGCGCAGGTTGCTTTGCCCGTTTTCTGTTTTTCAACCAGCAGTTTACCAACTTTGATGGCAGCGGCTTCGGCAACTGATGGCGTGCCAACTTCCCCCATCACAATTGTCGATGGGTTAGGCACACGATGTGCTTCTTGCGCCAATTGATAGGCACTGAAGGTGCGAAGTGGCACATTAAAATGTTGAGCTACGCCCAACAGACCGGCCTCGTCTGATTTTAAATCGATCGAGGCAATGGCTGCAATTGCGAGTGGCGATAGGTTGTTTTCAGCCAACACTTTTTCCACGAGTTCAATCACATGTTCTGCGGGGCAGAACCGTTCACAGCCAATGCCAATAACAAGATTCTGCGGCACAATATGCAATTGATCATCAGCTTGTTTGAGATGGGTAACGGTGACGGAGACGGCTCCCGCTGGATCAACAAGCTTAGATTTCTCCAACCAAGGTGCGGCGCCATTCAATTTGATTTTTTCGCCAGCAAGCAGTTTGGCCATCGCTGGTTTTGCGGCATGTGGATTTGCAAGCACGTAGCCGAGCGGCGGTTCATCAAGAGAAAACCCAAGAACATTATCGCTCGCTGTTGTGATCGCGGCGTTGCCGCTAAGTAACTTAGCCAGTTCCATCGCCAGTCCGTTGGCGCCGTGATGCCCACCCAAAAGTGGGGCGATGTTTTTGCCATCAGGGGATACAGCTATTACCGGCGGTTCGGACTTTTTGTCGGTAAGCAGTGGCGCCAAAAACCGAATGAGAATACCTGCAGCACAGACACCTATGATCGGCTGATCTGCGCTAAAAGCGGCGGCGATAAGTGCTTTTCCGTCGCGCCCATCAGCGGCACTTTTTAGCCAAATTTTGGCGTTCAAATGCGCCGCGATCTTTTGCGCGGTTTCATCACCAACGACTGAAAATGAGACGACCAATGGTGGGTTTATTTGCCCCATGTTTCATCTCCTTTGTAACATAAAATTGTTGAGAAATAGGGACGTTCATTTGACGCAAATTCGAGCAGCGGCGTGATTTTTTGCTCGCCTTGTGTGGCGCGTTCGACGATCATCGCATTTTGCGCATGCCCCGTTATTTTGAGCACGTCGCGCACCCGATCAAAATGCCGACCAACTTTGATGATCGCTGCACTTTGTGTGTTGTTCAATTCCATCGCCAGTTTTTCACTTGGCAGTGGCGCAGGCAAAATTTTCAATGTTTCATTGCGTGCCGCCAATGGGCGTCCAACGACTGATGCTGTCGCCGTTAGTGAAGTAATGCCGGGAATAATTTGAATTTTCGCGTCTGGCATGCGCTCAATCAAATACATGGCCGAGCCATAAAATAGCGGGTCACCTTCGCACAGATAAGCAACAGTTTTGCCATTTGCCAGATGCTTGGCAATAACGCCAGCGATCTGATCATAGGCAAGTTGCGCGGGTTCACGCTCGACTTTCATCGGCAAGTCGACAGGCAAACGGAGAGCGTTAGCATGTATGTGTTGTTCAGCGATCGACAAGGCCAAAGGCGGCTCATTTGGCTTTTGCGGAAAAACCACAATGTCTGCAGCGCTGATGGCGCGCACTGCCTTAAGGGTCAACAGTTCGGGATCACCCGGACCAACACCTACAAGAGTAAGTGTGCCGCTCATTATTCGTCACCAACGGTTTTGGTGACATTCCATTGGGTCACGGCCATTCGCGGTCGTAGAGTTTTGTGTGCGCCAATAGCATCAAGATGCGATACTTCAATACGGGCAAAATCGCCTCCAAACTTTTCCAGCCGCGCAACCAATGCAACTTCGCCGTCAAGCGTAACGGCGTTTGCCACCAATCGACCGCCAGGTTTTAGCGCGGCCCAACAGGCTTCGAAAAGAGATTCATTGCCAACGTCCCCACCGATGAAAATCGCATCCGGCGGCGTAACGTCCTGAAAGCTTTCTGGTGCTTGGCCTGAGATGATTTTGAGGCCGGGCGCACCAAGTGCCACCCTGTTCTTTTCGATCATTTCGATGCGAGCAACATGGCGTTCAAAACAAGTCGCTGTGGCCCGTGGAGCCCCACGCATCCATTCGATCGCCACTGAGCCGCTGCCCGCACCAACGTCCCACAAATGTTGGCCTGGCAATGGGCAAAGCTTTGCCAGTGTTGCGGCCCGCACCTCGCGTTTGGTCAATTGTCCATCATGTACAAATGCTCCATCAGGCAAACCAGGCAATGGCGGTAAAATCGGCGCACGATCATCAGCCACACAATCAATCGCAACTGTGTTGAGGTTGCCAATACCTTTGGTCGACTGGTTCTTCGCTAAAAACTCGATCCGGCTTTCTGTTTCGCCACCCATGGCGTTCAGCACTGTCAATTGACTTTCGCCATATCCGCGTAGGTTGAGGATATTTGCGATGGCTTGAACCGTGGTGGCGTCGCTGGTGAGCGCCAAAATGCGCTGCCCGGGCACAATATGGCTGTGCAAAATTTCAACGGGACGTCCATGAACGGAGACACATTTGACATTTTGCAATGGCCATTTCATCCGCGCGGCGGCAAGCGAAAATGCGCTTGGCGCAGGGTGAATAGCGAACTCGTGTTCATCAAGGTGCGCCGTAAGTGTCGCGCCAATCCCATACCATGTTGGGTCACCCGTTGCCAAAATCACAGTCGGCGTGCCCCGATAAGACAAGATTTGCTTGACCATATTGTCTAAAGGGGATTCCCAAACGACGAACCGATCATCCGTGTCACGTACTTTGGGCAGGCTGCGCGGCGGGCCCACGATGATTTTTGCTTGGTCCAATAGCGCCTGTTGTTCTGGTGCGAGAGAATGAGTGCCGAGAGCGGTTACGCCAACAACGTTTAGCCAACATTTACTCATGCCCATTCCTTCCCAATCGTCATCGCGTTTAGCGCCGCGCTTGCCATTGCAGAACCGCCGCGACGGCCCAGCACTGTTATAAAGGGTATATCCAAATTCGCGTCCGCCAAGGCAAGCTTGGATTCAGCCGCCCCAACAAATCCAACTGGTGTTGCAATAATGGCTGCTGGTTTTGGACCACCAGCACCAATCAATTCAAGCAGTTGAAAAAGCGTCGTCGGTGCATTGCCGATCACGACAACAGCGCCAGCAAGTTGTTCGCGCCACAACTCAACAGCAGCTGCGGAACGTGTTGTTTGTAGTTGCTTCGCCAATTCCGGTGTTTTTGGATCATTCAATGTACAGCTCGGTTCAAACCCATCGGGCAAAAATCGCCTGATCACGCCAGAGCGCACCATCTCACAATCACAGAATATTGGTTTTCTCGCGCTGATGGCGGACGCGGCGGCAGCGGCCACGTCGCCATTCCAACGAATGTCTTCGGTTAAATCCACCATACCGCAAGCATGGATCATGCGCACCACAACAGAGCGCAACGACGTTGGAAATTGTTCCAGCGCCGCTTCCTGCTCAATAGTTGCAAAGCTTTCTTTATAGATCGCTTGCGGATCCCGAAGCCATTCCACCAATCTATTCCTTATCTTTTGCCGGTTTTTCCATGGTTTTTGGACCCAATGGATGATCTGCAAATGGATAAGGATGGTGCGCGTGGTCATGTACATGGTCATGTTGATGATGTTCATGATCATCAGAATGATCATGGCTGTGTTCATGTGTATGCTCATGCGCATGAACGGGCGTCCATTCTAGACCGTGCTTTTTACAAAACTCTTCGTCACGACAAGACGCATCGCAATCACCATTGCAAGGGCAATTTTCCATGCCACCGCCAATGCCTTCAACATGATGGTGATGGCTTTCTTGGGCCAACCCGACTTCGGTTTCAAAGCCTAAGACCTGCTCACGATATTTGCACATCTGGCAGTTCATTTTGTTTTCGCCCTGCAGGGTTTCTTCAATGCGATCGATGAACGTTTCAACAACCAAATCGTGATCGTTAAGGTAACCCGCTTTGACAAATTCAACGTCTGGGTATTCAGCGGCCACTTCATCCGTATAGCTATAAACCCGCTTCACCAATACACCGGTAAACAAGAAATAAGGAAAGACAACGATGCGTTTGTAGCCAAGCTTGGTCGCGTGACGCAGCGCGGGTGCAGTTAGTGGGAATGTCACGCCAGAATAGGCAACTTCGCCCCAACCAAAGCCCATGCCTTCCCAAAGCATGCGCATAACTTTAGCGACGTTTGAATTGGCGTCCGGGTCCGACGCGCCGCGTCCAACAACAACCAAAAGCGTTTCTTCGCGTGGGACGTCGCCACCAGCGTTTTCAAGTGCTTCTTCAATTCGAGCACCAGCAGCGCGGATCATCTTAAGGTCCACACCCAGTTCTCGCCCGTAGATCACTTCCATTTCAGGGTTTTGCGCCTGATAGGAATTGAGCACCGAAGGAATGTCATTTTTAGCGTGGCCAGCGGCAAACAACATGCCAGGAACGGCCAACACTTTTTTGATGCCCTGTTCCTTGAGTTTGTTCAGCCCGTGATGAATGACCGGGTCAGCAAATTCGAGATAACCATACTCAACAGGAACGTCGCCAAGCTTTGCTTGCAGCCGGTCTTTGAGATGAGCAAACTCGCCCACCGCCAACTGATTTCGGCTACCGTGACCACACAACATTACCGCCGTATCTGAAGGCAAATCTAAGCGACCACTCACGATTTGCGACCTCGTACAACCAGCACCAGCCCAATAACAGCCAGACCCAATGCAACGGGCGCCAAACCCATCAATGCGAGATCGACAAGTGTATGGGCGTGCCCATCAACGATTTCGGTATGACCCGAATGCGCATTGGCATTGCCAAGTGTAAATAGAAGAGTAACTGTAACGAGAACTATATTTTTCATTTTCTACCTCTGAGATTTAAAAAAAGAGGCAGAGTTCACTTATGTCAAAACGTCGAGCAGCTCTGGGTTTGGTCCCCTAATTGGGTCAACCGCACCGGAATCGCTTTCAGTTCCTATTGGAACGCTGCGAGGTTTTTGTATGCGCTTGAAAATCGACCGTCAACAAACGATAGCTTGTGCCGTGCGAATTTTATGTTTTTTTACTCTTATGCCCTAAAATTTATCCCGAACGTGAAACCAAATTTGGTTCAAATCTCGCGAGTGGAAGGTAACCAATTTGATCAACCTGGCAGCAGCACTTTTTGGCATACAGCCCCAAGAACGCAAATATATTCGCCCGGCCGTTAAAATGGCCGTCCCGCTCGTATTTATCTGCATCATTGCGGTTGAGATACTAATTGTCCTTGTTTATGGGCACCTGGGCTTTGCCACACTTGTCAGTGAATGGATAATTTCAGGCAGTATAGCTCTATTGGTTGCAACGCCCGTATCTATATATGTTTGCTGGCAACGCGTGAAATTATGTGACCTTTCAAAAAAGCTCGCGCTTTTGGCCTCAACTGATCAACTATCCGGACTGTTGAATAGGTCTGCATTTTTCAGTGCTGTCGAAAACTCCTTGCACACACCCATGTCCGGCCCAACTGCGGGTAGTCTTTTATATATCGACGCGGACAATTTTAAGTCACTGAACGACCATTTTGGTCATGCGCGTGGTGACTATGCCATTCGGCTGATCGCCTCTGCCATTACGGAACAAACACCGCCAAACGCCATCGCTGGTCGTATTGGCGGGGAAGAATTTGCTGTATTTCTACCCTTAACCAATAAAATTGTGGCCCTCTCGATTGCCGAAAAAATCCGACAAAAGACGAGTGAAGTTACATTTGAGGATGGGTCCTACAGTCAGCGCCTAAGCGTTTCAATAGGCGGTGCGCTGCACCAAGCCTCCCAATCGCTTAATGAATTTGTTCAAGTCGCGGACGGACGGATGTATATGGCGAAGTCAAATGGTCGAGACCAGGTGAACTTTGACAATCCGAACCCGTTGGAAATTACCCAATCAGCAACGGCTTAAACACCCGCATCTATAAATTCCAGCGCTACACACTGATCGATGATTGAAGACGCAAGGGTCCATAGCTGATCGGAGCCATCACCAATGACACAAAGCCGGCTGCGCACTTGCGCTCCATTTACGTCGAACTTTTTCCAGCGCACGCCCTTGGTGTAAAAGCTATACAATAGTGGCGATAGACGGTCCATTGATCGCGCAAATTGAGCGTCGTTGGTTTGGTGGGCCTCAAATTCTGACCACAGATCATGCAAATCGTCTCCCACGCCATCTGGCAACAGGCCGAACAACCGCTCCGCCGCTGCAATTTCGCGTTGTTCTTTGCCCTTTTGCGCTTCAAGATCATGCAGAGGCGCGTCACCTGCATCAATCTCCACGATATCATGGACCAAAAGCATCTTCAGAACGCGCAACAGGTCCACTTCTGTATTTGCACATTCACGCAAAATGACCGCCATAATGGCCAAGTTCCAGGAATGCTCTGCGTCATTTTCAAGTCGGTCAACACTGAGAATTTGGGTTTGTCTGATGATTGATTTGAGCTTGTCCATTTCCATAACAAACTGAATACGGCGCGTCAGATCATCGTTCGCAAACTCAATGCTTCGCATGTGCTCGGCAAGTTGGCGATGCTGGTTGTCCGGTTCTAATGTTGGGTTTTTGCTATCGCGCACGACGCCGAATTTTTGATAGGTCGTAAGAAGCGTTTCATATAGGTTTTTCAGGTCCGCTGAGGCATCTTCAAGACTGACCATTTGTCCACGCACCATTGCGTCATCCACGCCCTGCTCAACCCAACAGCCCTCACCGGCAAAACCATAATAGATATAGGGTGATAAGCGATCGATTGCCTTGGCGAATTTTGCTTCCGGCGTTTCGCGCGTTTCAAATTCTTGCCAATTTGCGATCAACTCATCAGCTTGATCTTTGGGCAACAACCCAAAGATTCTATTGGCAGCATCCAATTCCTTCTCGAACTGCTCATCTGCGTCTGCACCCGCATAAATATAAGTATCCCCCGCATCAATCTCCACAACATCGTGGATCAAAAGCATTTTGATAACCTGCTCAATATCCACCTTTGCGCCAGCATAGGGCTCAAGTACCAATGCCATTAATGCCACATGCCAAGAATGTTCCGCATCATTCTCAACTCGGTTTTCGCAAATGATTTTGGTCATTCGATTGACCGATTTAAGCTTGTCCATTTCCATGATAAACGCGATTTGCTTCTTCAAGCGTTCATTTTCAATGTTGAGGTGAGGCATTTCGGTGGTCATGGCGTAATCCTTGATCTTTGAAAAAGCGGAAATGTCCCTTCAATTTAAAACTGAAGAGAAGAAATAGTCACAAGGCGCAGATGCGTCTAGTGCTCCGTTTGGCAATGAGTGTGGTCGCCCAAGACTTCCAAGATACGGCATTTTTCTACCGTGCCATGCTGACAGTTCTTCAGCATCGATTGAAGTTCATCCCTTAAGCGCCCAAGCTTTTGAATGCGTATCTGCACATCGTTTAAATGACGTTCGGTGATTTGGTCAAGGTCTTCGCATGGGGCGTCTGGATGAGCTGCCAGCCGGATAAACTCGCGGATTGAGTCAATTGAAAATCCAAGCTCTCGGGCGTGGGCGATCATATTTAGTCGATCAAGCGCACCTTGGTTGTAACGCCGCTGCCCGCCTTCTGTGCGCCATGGTTCTTCTAACAATCCAATTTGCTCGTAATAGCGAATTGTCGGCACTTTTACGTCTGCTGCACGCGACAATTGGCCGATTGAATATTCACTGTAATTCTCTTGAGAAGTTTTTTGCATTTTGACTTGAACCTCTAGTAACTAGAGGATTTATAACTCAAATCGATCCAAATGAGAATATCAAAAAGGCTACGAAAATGGGCGATAGTTGCTGCGGGCAAACCAAAACTTTTGACGGTATGTCAGCTGAATACAAGAAACGGCTGATTTGGGTGACCATCATCAATTTGGTGATGTTTGGCGTTGAAATGGGCGGCGGTCAGCTCTCCGGTTCGCAAGCGCTGAAAGCCGACGCGCTGGATTTCCTGCAGGATGGGGTTACATACGCGATCAGCTTTTGGGTGATTGGGCGCGCGCAAAGTATACGGGCGACGGCTGCTTTGTTTAAAGGATTTACCCTTCTTGCCATGGGCCTGTGGGTTGCGGGTTCTACCGTCTACCAATTCTTTTATGTCGGGCTACCACATGCCGAGACCATGGGGCTGATCGGCTTTTTGGCACTTGGCGCTAATCTCGCCAGCGTTTTCTTGTTGGTGGCCTATAAAGACGGCGACGCAAATGTGCGCTCTGTATGGTTATGCTCGCGCAATGATGCGATTGGCAATGTCGGGGTAATGTTGGCGGCTGTCGCTGTTTGGTTTACCGCCAGTGGTTGGCCTGATTTGATCGTTGCTATTATTATGGCAGGACTTTTCTTGTCCTCCGCATGGCAGGTTTTGAACCAGTCCATTCGGGAATTGCGCGACGCAAAAACGGCTCCGAAACGGGCCACCTAAGTCTGATTGAGCATATCAACCAACTTGGAAATAGTGCGCCGATTACGAATGGTGATCGGCGTGCCAATCTTTTTGACAAAGTTCAACGCACCAAGTTTTGAACGTCCAGCACCATTGCCAAAATAAAAGTGTACTTCGTCCCCACTAACATTCACCAACTCGCCCTCAATAGCCGCCGCACTCAAAACCGATTGCGCATCATCGGATAGTTTTTGACGCGCAAATCCGGTCATCATGAGTTTGAGTTCGCGGGTCTCATCAAAATATGGATATGCATTGAGGGCTGCCTTGAGTTCTGTTTCACACCGAATGACAATGCTCACCCGATAGCCAAATTGTTTTTCAAAATTGTCTTCTAATTTTGCGCACAATGGGCCTGCTGCAAGTTCATGTGAAAACACCGCGTTTCCAGATTGGATATATGTCGAAACACTTTGGCAATCTGCTTGGGTTAGCATTAGTTTTAGATCCACCATTGTGATTTTGTTGTGGCCCCCCACATTTAAACCACGAAATAGAGCCACATATTTGTTCATTGGTCTGTCGTTTCCCTCTGGCAGAATCTTGATATCCAATTTGAGAAGTGAAACATGAACGCTATCGACCCTGCAATTGAAAACCAACTGGGCAACTGGCCAGAAAAGGTCGAAGCCGTCATTTTTGATATGGATGGGCTGCTGTTGGACACCGAACGCGTCTATAAACGTGTCATGCAACAGATTTGCACCGAATGGGGGTATGAGATGACCCACGATATGTTCGCCGCTTTTGTTGGTATTCCTCAATCTGAAAACACATCGATTTACCACGCGTTTTTCGGCACTGACTTTAAAGTTGAAGAGTTTGAGGAAATTCTGGGTACCCGTGCTCATGACGAAATGGCACGCGGCATTCCACTTAAACATGGCGCTCAACAATTGGTGGCAGGGCTAAGCGCCCGGGGCGTTCCGATTGCTGTTGCCACTTCAACGGGGGATGCAGCGCACCAACATCTCAAACAAGTTGGCCTGCACAGCTATTTCGATACAATCGTCACACGCATGGATGTATCAAAAGGCAAACCGCATCCCGAGCCGTTTTTAACCGCATCTGCCCGGTTGGGCGTTGCCCCACAAAACTGCATCGCATTTGAAGATTCCCACAATGGCGTGCGTTCTGCCAGCGCGGCGGGTTTGGCAACAATTATGGTCCCCGACATGCTGGACCCAACTGACGAAATCGCCGCCATGTGCGTCGCTATCCTACCCAGCCTTTTGCATTTCAAATCTGAGATTGACCACTTCTTTGGACCAATTGGAGAGGCCAGCGCAAACGTTTGAGCGCTGCTTAATAAATTATAGGATCCCCAATGTCATCTACCAAGACCCTTCACCTTGCGATCATCGGCTTTGGGCCTCGGGCGCTGGGTGCATTAGAAGCGCTCACGGCCCGTGCGATCGAAAAAGATCTCGCCCTGGAAATTGATATATTTGACCCTCTTGCTCGGCTGGGCGCCGGACCAAACTTTGACCCAGAGCAAAGCGATTTGTGCATTCTTAATATCCCCGTCCGGATTTTGGATTATATGCCGCCCCAATTTATGGCGGACCACATCAAACCGTTTCTTAAATGGTCATCAGGCCGGTACCAGCCCGATGATTTTCCACCGCGTTCTGATGTTGGGGTCTACCTTAACGATAGATTTGATGCCCTTTATAAGGCCGTCCCGAGGACCATTTCAATCAGGCACGTCAACGTGAAAGCTACCGGACTGGAGAAGAGCGAGGCGGGTTGGCAGATTATGTCGGATACTGAACAGCACGGGCCATATGAGGAGGTTTTGCTGACGCAAGGCCAGCCCGAAACCGCGCCTGACCCTCAGCTTGACCGCTGGATCAAACACGCATCCGCTCATAATCTAGACCTTTTACACGCATACCCGGCGAATACGCTCATCGCTGCCGCGCACAATTGGTCAGACCGTACGGTGGCCATCCGCGGTCTGGGCCTATCAACGCTTGATGTTTTGCGCATGTTGACCAAAGGACTTGGCGGCACGTTTCAGGACGGTGTTTATACCCCCTCTGGACGCGAGCCGCGCAAGATCATCCCATTTTCTCTTGACGGCAAAGCACCTGTCGCTAAGCCAGCCACAAAGGCTTTAGACGATAGGTATAATCCAACATCGAGTGAAGTTGCGGATTTCAAGTCTGCTCTTTCAAAATCAAATTCTAAGGGGCCCGAGGGCGCCCTTAAGATTATCTGTAACGCACTTGTTGCGCCCGCCGCGCGCATTCTTGAAAAATTGGGCAACATCAAAACCCACGACGAGGTGCGGGCATGGCTAACAATTGAGCGGGACGACCCTGGCGCTCAGGACGACCTGAATGCGATTGAAGCACTGCAAGCCGATATTAAGATGGCACATGGTCGCACAGCACCGTCTGTGGGTTACGTCATTGGTCAAGTATGGCGCAAACTCCAGGGTGAACTTCGGGTTTTGTTCAACACAGAACCTTACAAAGTTGAGACGGCAATGGCGATTATCGGCTTTGATGAAGCGCTAAAGCGCTACAGCTATGGCCCCCCTGTATTCGCGGCTGAAGAACTTCTTGCGCTAATTAACCATGGAATTGTCAGTCTTGGCATCGTAGATGATCCTGATATCGGGTTAAGCGATCACGGATGGCAATTGATCGAAGGCAATGATGTGATGTTTGCCCAAGTCATGGTCGACGCGGTTATCCCAAGTCCGTCACTTGAGCACGTCACAGACCCGCTGGTCTCCTGTGCTCTGAAAGCTGGTCTGGTACACGCGATTGAAGAAGGCATGGGCGCTCAAATGCGTCCAGACGCGCAATTGATCGGCGCTGACGACCAAGCGGTGAACGGGCTTAGTATGCTTGGACGCCTCACATTAGGCAGTGTCATCGCTGTTGATGGACTTGACGACTGCTTTGGCCCATCAACTGTGCGATGGGCTAACGGGGTGATAGAACGCTTTGGAAGTAAGTAAAAAAGGGCCGCCGAAGCGACCCTTAACCCATCATTTTTCTCATGCCTACATCTGAGACGGCAAGAACAATGACAAAGCTGGTATGCCGACCAACAGGGCAAGCCGGAAAATATCAGCAATCCAGAACGGGGTCACGCCCTTAAAAATTGTTGCCGTAGACACATCGCCAACAACGTTTTTTAGGATGAACACGTTCAGCCCAACAGGCGGTGTAATGAGGCTGATTTCCGTTACCACAACCACAACAACACCAAACCATACGGGGTCGAACCCAAGCCCAACCACAAGCGGGAAGAAAATCGGCACTGTTAGCAACAGCATCGAAAGGCTTTCAAAAATCATGCCGAGCATGATGTAGATGCCCAAGATGAGTGCCATCACCATCCAAGGCGCGAGATCGTACGATGTGATGACCTCACGCAAGCCTTCGGTCAATCCAGCAACATTGATAAAGTTGGAGAAAATCCAAGCCCCGATCAACACGCTAAACAATGAGGCGGTTGTGATGGCGGTTTCTTTGAGCACTTCTAGGACGGCGCCAAAATTTAGGTTTCCACGGAATAGAGCGATCAAGAACGCGCCTGCTGCGCCCATTCCGGCAGCTTCTGTGGGTGAGAATGTCAAATGGATCGGCCAGACGTCCAGCGCGCCGTAAAGTCCACCAATAACAATGAAGAACAATAGTAAGACCGCCCAAACGCCTTTCAAAGCACCAAACCGTCCAACCCAGTTGGTACGCTCGCCAGCTGGTCCCGCGTCAGGATTGCGCGATACGGTATATTTGACGGCAAAAACGTAAAACAAAATGCCCAACATCCCGGGAATGATACCCGCGATGAACAATTTGCCAATCGAGGTTTCCGTCAAAAGTCCGTAGATGACCAAAATAACCGACGGGGGAATAAGAATACCAAGCGTGCCGCCAGCCGCAATCGATGCCGTTGACAGACTATCGGCATATCCATATTTGCGCATTTGCGGCATCGCAACTTTCGACATCGTCGCAGCCGTCGCCAATGACGACCCGCAGATCGCAGCAAAGCCGCCACATGCGAGAATTGTTGCCATCGCCAGCCCACCACGCAAATGGCCCATAAATGCGTAAGACACTTGATAAAGCTCTCGCGCAATACCGCCTTTATTGACGAACAGCCCCATCAAAATGAAAAGGGGGACAACCGATAGCCCGTAATCTTGAGACGTATCGATAATTAGGCGAGAGACCATCGAGATGGCGCCTCTAAAGCTGGTTTCGTGCATGTAACCGACCATGCCCACCAGCCCCATCGCAAACGCGATTGGCATGCGTAAAAGAACAAGAACCAGGACAGCGGCAAATCCAATAGCAGCTTCAATCATTTGGTTGCTCCAAGAGTTTAGGGGCAAACAAAATGATCAGCCCGCGCGCCAGCAAAACAAATGCGCTGAGAAAAGTCATGATGGCGATAAACCATCCGATATAGAATTGAGGAATTGCAAGATATTCAGTGACGTCGCCGTAGGAACGGGCACGCTCTGCCAAAACAACCACTTGTCTCGCTGGTAAAATTAACATCGCGCCACACGCCAAATTGATAATTGAGTCGCGGATGCGAACAGACCAATCGCTCTTAAAAAGCGGGTCCGCCAAATCGACCACGATATGTTCTTGTTTGCCGCTGATGATCGGTAAGATCAAAAACACAATAATCGCGATGAACATCCGCGTTAATTCGGTTGCTGCCTCAATTGGAGAATTGAAGGTTGAACGTAAAATAACATCGGCAAAAGTCATCGCCATCAACAAAAACAGGACCAAGGATGCAAGTAAAATGGGTATTTGTGAAAGTCTACTGATCAAATTCAGGGCAGATTTCATGCGAATTTCCTAAGTTCAACATTAATTAGGCGCAGGTCAACCTGACCCGCGCCGAACCAATTAGTCAAATCAACAGCACTTATTGTGCTGCCATATCTGATTTAACCATGTCGTAAGCAGCTTGAGCATCGACACCCAGCTCGCTAATTTCAGCAAGAACTTTTTTTCTGATCTCGCCTGCATACAATCCATAAAGTTTTATGTCTTGCTCGCTTGCAACGGTAATAACATTGTCGCCAGCTTCTTCAGTGGCTGTGCGGCCGATATCGTCGATCTCATCCCATGCTGCACCCAGCATACGGCTTGTTGGCGCACCAAAAACCTTTTCGTCCAAAGCTTTTTGGATATCTGCTGGTAGCGCATCAAATGTTTCTTGGCTCATTAGGAACGCGAACGAACCGCGATAAAACCCACCGGGCATTTCATAAACATTTTTCGCAACTTCGGTCAGCTTAAAGCCTTTACGGCCTTCCCATGGCATGGCAACAGCATCTGCACTGTCAGAAGCGAGTGTTTCGTACACTTTTGGTGCAGGCACTTGAATGCCGATAAGACCAAGTTCACGACCAACATCGCTTGCTACACCGCCACCAAGACGCGTTTTAAGGCCATCTAGATCCGCTAGTGTTTTCACTTCTTTGTTGGAGTGGATTTGTCCTGGACCATGCGTTGTAAGGCCGATCAGTTTCACACCACGGTGTTCATTCAACTTAGAGAGATACTTTTCATGCACATTCCAATAAGCAACGGAAGCTGCTTCCGCGTTGCCTTCATAACCTGGCAATTCAATCAGCTTTGTGCCGACAAAGCGACCAGGCTGATAGCCGTGGAAAATGATGGTCAAATCAGCAGCACCATCCATCACCAAATCCATTTGGGCTGGTGGTGGAGCCAAACCAAGCTTCACTTCCGCACTGACTTTGCCGTCGGTTGCTTCTTCGATCATTTTGATAAGGTTTGGCCACATGATGGCGTTGATGCCATGGCCAGGACCGGTCCAACTTGAAATGGTCAAGTTGTGCTCAGCGGCCATTGCGCTGGAACCTGCTGTAATAGCAACGGCTGCTGCCGCTGCGAGTTTAATAAATTTGTTCATTACTACCTCCCTGAATGAACCTTCTCCGTACGAAAAAGACTAAACTGTTAGCCCATTCCACTTCCTTGGGACGGTGAAACTCATTGTTTCTCCAATCCTTTTATTCCGCCTAAAAGCAAATCTGTTGCTAGATCGGCGTAATCTGAACGCGTCATGCCTTTGCCGCGTCTGTACCAAAGATAAAACCAATTCAGCATACCAAATAGTGACATGGTGATTGGTCTTAGCGTCTCTTCGCGTTGCTCAAAACACATCGGAGAAATTGCATTGATTGCATCCGAAAGTGTAACTACCAACTGCCTTTGCATATCGGCGAGCGTTTTTTGGTTAGCTTGCGGCAATGACGTCGTGGCTTCAAGCTGCAATTTGTGCTCAGCGTCAGCATCACGATATTGATTTAGAACTGCATGCACCAAATTGCGTAAATGTTGTTCGGGATCATCAACCACCTTAACAACTTCTACCGCGTCGACAAGGTCTTTGAGGTGGGTGAAAATGATATCGTAAAGCAACACTTCTTTGCTTTGATAATAGTGATAAATCAAAGCCTTAGAAACACCACACTCGATCGCCAATTGACTCATGGACGAACGGTCAAATCCGTTTTTGGCAAAAAACTTGGCCGCCTTCTTTAAAATCGCAACGCGTTTTTCTTCATGGTCTTTGGCGATGGTTCGAACCACTATTCTTGTCCCTTCGCCCGGTTATCAATAACCCGCACGGCTTTTCCCTGCGACCGTTCAACGCCGCCCGGCGCTTTGACAACCACGCGTGCTGACACACCAATATTGTCTTTGATTTTCTTCGTCAGCATTTTGCCCAAAGCTTCTCGCTGCTCATCCGAAGCGGAGTTGGGCATCGCCTCAACATAAATAGACATAGCGTCCATGCGCCCGACACGCGATAATTCGATTTGAAAATGAGGTGACAGACCTTGAACGGCGAGCACTTGAACTTCAACTTGCGTTGGAAACACATTAACGCCGCGCAAAATGATCATGTCGTCAGATCGGCCTGTGATTTTTTCCATCCGTCGCATTGAGCGGGCAGTGCCCGGCAATAGCCGAGTTAAATCGCGGGTGCGATACCGAATGATCGGCAGCGCTTCCTTGGTCAAGGACGTGAACACCAGTTCACCTTCCTCGCCATCCTCGACCAGCTCGCCAGTTTCAGGGTTGATGATCTCGGGATAGAAATGATCTTCCCAAATGTGCAGACCATCTTTGGTCTCTACGCACTCATTGGCGACGCCCGGCCCAATCACTTCTGAAAGCCCGTAAATATCGACGGCATGCATGTCAAACGCGGCTTCAACTTCCAAACGTGTCGCATTCGTCCACGGCTCTGCACCAAAAATCCCGACCTGCAACGAGCTTGCACGCGGATCAATGCCTTGTTTGTGAAACTCATCCAGCACCGCCAACATATAGGACGGTGTGACCGTGATCGCATGGGGTTTGAAATCTTGGATCAACTGAACTTGCCGCGCCGTCATGCCACCAGAAACAGGCACGACCGAACATCCAAGTGCTTCTGCACCATAGTGTGCGCCTAGACCGCCAGTGAACAGACCATAACCATAGGCATTGTGTAAAATATCGCCTTTGCGCACACCAGATGCACGCAAGGAACGGGCAACAACAGACGACCAGGTATCAATGTCGTTCTTGGTATATCCTACAACGGTCGGTTTGCCCGTCGTGCCCGACGAGGCATGAATACGCACAACCTCTTCGCGCGGTACTGCAAACATGCCAAACGGATAATTGTCACGCAGGTCAGTTTTAACTGTAAACGGAAATTTTGACAGGTCCGACAGGCTCTTCAGATCGTCGGGATGAACCCCTGCATCGTCGAATTTCTTTTTGTAAAATGGCACATTACTATATGCATGTGCCAAAGTCGCTTTCATCCGCTTCAATTGCAGCGCACCAATTTCATCACGTGAAGCGATTTCAATCGGGTCGAGATCTGCTTTATTTGGTGTTAAGTCTTTCATTCTTCCCGCCCCGATTATTCTACACGCTCAAGCATCAGTGCGATGCCTTGACCAACGCCTATGCACATTGTGCACAAAGCGCGCTTTGCACCTGAATTTGCCAGTTCAATCGCCGCCGTTAAGGCAAGCCGACCACCCGACATACCCAATGGATGCCCCAAAGCGATTGCGCCACCATTTGGGTTTACAAAATCAGCGTCTTCAGCGACGCCCAACTGGCGCAATACCGCAATACCTTGAGAGGCAAATGCTTCGTTTAACTCGATGATATCGACATCAGAAATCTTAAGCCCCAAGCGATCCAACAGCTTTTGCGATGCTGGTGCTGGGCCAATCCCCATAATGCGCGGCTCAACGCCTGCTGTCGCCAAGCCGGAGATTTTGGCTTTTGGCACAAGGCCATATTTTTCTACCGCAGCTTTTGACGCGATAATCATCGCAACAGCGCCATCGTTTACACCAGACGCGTTGCCTGCTGTAACCGAGCCACCGTCGCGGAAAGGCGTGCTGAGCGAAGCCAATTTTTCAAGTGACGTCGCACGCAGGTGTTCGTCTTGCGCAAAAATGACAGGATCTTTTTTACGCTGCGGAATTTCAACCGGCACGATTTCTTGTGCGAACCGGCCCGACGCAATTGCCTTTGCCGCATTTTCTTGCGAGCGGAATGCAAATGCGTCTTGATCTTGACGAGAAATGTTGAACTCCTCAGCAACATTTTCCCCGGTTTCGGGCATTGAATCGACGCCATATTGTTGCTTCATCAGCTTGTTGACGAAGCGCCATCCAATGGTTGTGTCGTATATCTCTGCATTGCGCGAAAACGCAGTATCGGCTTTGGGCATAACAAACGGCGCCCGGCTCATGCTTTCAACGCCGCCCGCTAAAATCACTTCCGCTTCCCCGGCCTTGATCGCCCGAGCGGCCATACCAACAGCGTCCATACCAGAGCCGCAAAGTCGGTTGATCGTAGTGCCAGGCACCGAAGTGGATAGCCCTGCAAGAAGCGTCGCCATACGCGCGACATTTCGATTGTCTTCGCCCGCTTGGTTGGCGCAGCCCATATAGCAATCATCAATCGCTTCGCCATCAAGACCCGGCGCTGCTTCCATGGTTTTTTTGATCACATGGGCCAGCATATCGTCTGGACGCACGGATGAAAGGGTTCCACCAAAACGGCCAATCGGCGTTCTAAAACCCTCACACAAATAGGCTTGGTTCACGCCTCATTCTCCTTGAAATGTGTACCTTTGATGGTGCGCGAGTGGCCGCGAAAATGCGCCAACGCCTCATCTTTTTGGTTTGTTATTGTGACATCATAAATGCCGGAGCGACCTGTACGGCCAACTTCAATTGCAGTTGCCGTCAGCACATCATCTTTAAAGCCGGGAGCTGCAAAAGTGATCGAGTTTTGATGCGCCACTGCCAACTGATTGTAGCTGTTGCAGGCAAACGCAAATGCACTGTCCGCCAACATAAAGATAAATCCGCCATGGCAAATTTTATGACCGTTTAAATGTTCGTCACCAATTGGCATTGAAAGCGTAGCCGAACCCGGTCCGACCGCTTCCAATTTCATGCCCATGCGCTGAGATGCACAATCATTGTTCCACATAATCTCAGACGATTTTTGCGCACGTTCTTGCGGCGACATTATTCGACCCCGCCAAAATTGGCAGGACGTTTATCAAGGAAAGCACTTACGCCTTCTGCATAATCTTTGGAACGACCGCAACGGCCTTGCATTTGCGCTTCAACGTCAAGGTGTTCGTCCAAAGTATGGTCGAATGATGTTTGCAGCGCTTGCTTCATCATTCCTAGACCAAATGTCGGGCCCGCCGCCATCTGTGCGGTAAATTTACGCGCTTCATCCATCAGATCATCATTGGCTACCGCTTTGTGGATCATACCCCATTCGACGGCCTGTTTGGCTGTCACTGGGGTTGCAGTCATGCAAATAAACTTCGCCCGCGCTTCACCGATCAATCGTGGCAAAATCCAACTACCGCCAGCATCAGGTACCAATCCAACCTTGGCAAAAGACTGAATGAACTTTGCGCTTTCGGCTGCAAAAACAACATCGCAACCCAGCGCGATGTTTACACCCGCGCCAGCGGCCACTCCATTCACCGCACATACAATTGGCTTATCGATGGACCGAATAAGGCGAACCAGCGGATTATAAAAATTTGAAATTGTCGCTTGCAAGTCTGGTGGAGACGTCATTTTACGCGGATCTCGCGCATCCAAGTCTTGCCCCGCGCAGAAACCGCGACCAGCGCCTGTCAGCAAAATAGCGCGCACATTGTCATCGTTCTTGGCCTCGCGCAAAACAGATTGCAATGCAGCGTGCATTTCATCATTGAACGAATTTAGTCGATCAGGCCGATTAAGCGTTATTTCCACCCAACCTTCATTTTTTACGACAGTAATAGTATCGCCAACTGTGTCGCCCACACGATCCTCCCCCATTTCCCAAACCAAACTACCGTCAAGCCCGAGCAATATCCTCATGTTGAAATTTAGCTTTACATAAACCGACTGGTTGGTCAATATATGAACATATTTTGTTGTTTAACCCTCTGGGAGAGCTGTTTTGTCGAGCGTGGTTCAAGTTGAAATTGAAGGCGACATCGCCCTCGTTCAGATAGATAATCCACCTGTCAATGCGACTGGTGTGGCCGTGCGCATCGGATTGGTGCAAGCTGTCAAAGAGGCGGAAGCAGCTAACGTAAAAGCGGCGATTGTATTTTGTGCGGGCAAAACATTTGTTGCCGGTGGCGACATTTCCGAATTTGGAAAGCCTGCCCAACTGCCCCACCTTCCCGATGTATATCAGCAGATTGAAGATAGTTCTGTTCCCTGGATTGCTGCTGTACATGGCACCACCCTTGGAGGTGGTTTTGAACTGGCCATGGCTTGCAATTTTCGCTTGGCGCAAACGGGAACAAGATTTGGTCTACCGGAAGTCAATCTAGGGCTTGTTCCGGGCGCGGGCGGGTCTCAGCGTTTACCACGCCTCATTGGTGTTGAGGCAGCAGTCGAACTGGCAACCACTGGTCAAATGATCGATGCGCAAAAGCTCTATGATTTGGGTGGTTTGGATTTAGTGTTTGACGGCAATCCAGTCGATGCGGCTAAAATGTTCGCTAAGGACTTACCGTCAGTTCAGTCTTCGCTGAGCACCCGCACACCGGCGGCAGTTGCGCCAGACTATTTTGACAACAAGCGTATTGAAATCAAAAAGCGTGCCAAGGGCCAGACGTCTCCTTTAGATAACTTGCGCGCAATCGAGTGGACGACAACGTTACCCTTTAGCGAAGGCCAGCCAAAAGAACGTGCCCTTCATCTTGAACTGCGCGACAGCACACAATCAAAAGCGTTGCGCCACGCATTCTTTTCAGAACGCGCGGTGGGCAAACCTAAAGCCATTGAAGGTGGCACACCAATTGATGTGAAAAACATCACTGTTGTTGGTGGCGGTCTGATGGGAGCTGGCATTGCTTTTACGTGCCTTAATGCGGGTTATCAGGTCACGCTGATTGAACGTGATCAAGACGCTGCCGATGCAGGACGTGAACGTATCGAAGGCCTAATCGCAGGCGGCGTAAAACGTGGCAAAATTTCAACTGACAAAGCTGAAAAACTTAAATCTGCTTTGACCGCATCAGACGATTATGCGGCATCTGCAAATGCAGACCTCGCCATTGAAGCAGTGTTTGAGGACCTGACTGTCAAACAACAAGTCTTCCAATCGCTAGCCGCGCATATGAGTGAAGATGCAATTTTGGCGACCAACACATCCTATATCGACCCGACGCAAATCTTTGACGGGATTGCCAATCCTTCGCGCTTTATTGGACTGCACTTTTTCTCTCCAGCTCACATCATGAAGCTGTTGGAAATTGTTAAGTTACCAACGACGTCAAAGGATGTGTTGGCCACGGGGTTTGACCTTGGAAAGCGTCTGCGAAAAGTCGGCGTTTTGTCCGGCATTTGTGATGGGTTTATCGGCAACCGCATCCTTTCCGCCTATCGGCGTCAGGCCGACTATTTGCTGATGGACGGGTGTACACCAAAACAAATCGACGATGCCATGCGCGGGTTCGGCATGCCCATGGGGCCTTATGAATTACAAGATTTAACAGGCTTGCAAATTTCATGGGCCAACCGGAAACGTCAAGCCCCAACGCGTTCGCCTAACGAGCGCTATGTACGCATCGGCGACCTATTGTGCGAAGCTGAACGGTTCGGCCAACGCAGCAAAGTGGGCTGGTACAAATATCAAGATGGCGACCGGGCACCGCACGAAGATAGCTACGTGACAGATTTGATCGAACAAGAAGCGAAACAGGCTGGGCTAGTTCAAACAGAGTTCACCAATGATCAGATTGTGGATCGCTTACTTGCGGTGATGGTCAACGAAGGTGCTCGAATTGTTGAGGAAGGTATTGCCGAACGTGATTTGGATGTCGATTTGGTCAAAATCCACGGCTACGGCTTCCCACGCTGGCGCGGTGGTCCCATGCATTATGGGCAAGAGATTGGGATTGAGCGGGTCAAAGCTGCCATGGCGGAAGTCGTTAGGCAAAGTCCAAACAGCTGGGTCGTTTCGGAGCGCTTGAAATGACCACCATCAGCCGTCAAATGATTGAAGGATTTGACCTCACCAACCCACCCGCCGGGTTCGTAGAAGATCCATTCCCCTATTATCAAGCACTGCTGAAATACGCGCCCGTTTGTCCGCAACCTGACGGCTCATTTCTCCTGTCCCGCTTCGCCGACTTAGACAGAATATATCGCGACACGACGCTTTACTCCTCTGACAAGAAGCAAGCCTTCTTACCAAAGTTTGGCGGCGATGCGCCATTATATGAGCACCATACAACTTCCCTTGTTTTCAACGACCCGCCATTGCACACGCGTGTGCGCAAGATCATGGTTGGTGCGTTGAATGCGCGCGCTATTGCCAATATGGAGCCAGGGCTAATCGATACAATCGACATGCTTTTGGAACAGATGGCTGACCGGAATGAAGTTGACTTAATCGAAGACTTCGCTAGCAAAATCCCAATTCAAATCATTGGCAATATGTTTGATATGCCAATGGTGGATCGTGAACCATTGCGGGATTGGTCGCTTGCCATATTGGGTGCGCTTGAGCCAACCCTAACGCCAGAACAATTGCGCATTGGCAACGAATCTGTTGCGGATTTTAAGGCTTACTTGAAAGACCTCGCGGATGATCGTCGGAAAAACCCGGGCAATCCCGAAACTGATGTTTTAACGCGCCTTATCCAAAGTGAAGAAGGCGAACTCTCGGAAACCGAATTGCTGCAAAATTGCATATTCATTCTGAATGCAGGCCACGAAACCACAACGAATTTAATCGGCAATTCTTTGGCTGCATTGCACGAGTTTCCGGGTCAAAAATACGCGCTGAAATCCAATCCTGACATCATTAAAACCGGTGTCGACGAGTTTTTGCGCTACCTATCACCCAATCAATTGGGCAATCGCGAAACAACGGCCGACATCGAAATTGATGGCATTCAAATTCCCAAAGGCTCCAATCTGCATTTGATCATTGGCGCGGCCAATCGCGATCCGGCACAATTTGAAGACCCAGACGAATTGAAACTTTTGCGCAAGCCCAATCGCCATTTGGCCTTTGCAGGTGGACCTCACCTGTGCGTCGGGTTTTCGCTTGCACGGATGGAAGGGCGCATTGCAATCAATCGCTTCCTTAAACGTTTTCCAAATTATAAATTGACTGGCAACGCAGAACTCGGGGGCCGCTTGCGCTTCCGTGGCTATGCAAAATTGCCGGCGACATTGAACTAGGGGTTACAGATGACTTTGATGCAACTTGAAAGCTATGCGGGCGGCCAGTGGGTTGGCCCATCCGGTAAAACCAGAAAAATCCATTCGGCCGTTACTGGCGTTGAGCTCGCAGAAGCCGGGTCTGACGACCTGAACTTCCAAGAAATGCTCGATCACGCAAAGCGTAAAGGCGGCCCTGCCTTACGCGCGATGACATTTCATGACCGGGCGCGGATGTTGAAATCGCTTGCGACCTACTTGAACGAGCGTCGCGATCCGCTTTATGAACTTTCCTACAAAACGGGAGCGACGCTGGCGGATAGCAAAGTTGATATTGATGGCGGCATCGGCACCATGTTCGTATTTGCATCCAAGGGCCGTCGCGAAATGCCTGATGCACACATCTACCCCGATGGTGATCTTGAAATACTCTCGCGCAACGGCACCTTTTTGGGCCAACATTATTGCACACCGCTGCTTGGGGTTGCGGTGCATATCAATGCATTCAACTTCCCCGTTTGGGGTATGCTTGAAAAGCTGGCGCCGACCTTGCTCGCAGGGGTGCCAGCAATTGTGAAACCTGCCACTTCCACATCATATCTCACCGAAGCATGTGTGAAGATGATGGTGGAAAGCGGCATCCTCCCAGAAGGTGCTATCCAACTCATTTGCGGCGGAACGGGTGATCTTTTGGATCGGCTAGACTGCCAAGATGTGGTGAGCTTCACCGGCTCTGCATCAACCGCCTCTTACCTTCGCTCCAACAAGAACATTCTTGATAATTCTGTGCGTTTTGTCGCTGAACAAGACAGTCTCAACGCTTCGGTGCTTGGGCCAGACGCAACGCCAGACACGCCTGAATTTGATTTGTTTATCAAAGAAGCATCGCGTGAAATCACGACAAAAGCAGGCCAGAAATGTACGGCCATCCGCCGGATGATTGTCCCCAATACCCAAGTGCAAAATGTGATAGACGCCATGAGTGTGCGGTTGGACAAAACCACAATCGGCGACCCATCCGTTGAAGGCACCCGCATGGGTGCGCTTGCATCGTTAGATCAAAAGCGCGACGTGTTGGAAAAAGCCGCTGAGATCGGCACAGAGTGTAAGCTTGCCTATGGCAACCAAGATACTTTGACATTGAACGGCGACGGGCTGGAAAACGGCGCTTTTGTTTCGCCAATGCTCTTTCATTGTGAAGACCCAGATAACGCTTCAATTGTTCACTCAACAGAAGCGTTTGGCCCCGTTGCGACAGTGATGGGTTATCGCGACGTTGCCCACGCGATTGAATTGATGAACAAAGGCGGTGGATCTTTGGTTGCCTCTGTAATCACCAACGACCCTGAAATCGCGCAAGAAATAACCATCAAGGCGGGCCCATTTCACGGACGCCTATATTTCAATAACCGCACTTCGATGAAAGAATCGACAGGTCACGGATCGCCGCTTCCGCATATGGTTCATGGCGGCCCCGGTCGTGCCGGTGGTGGCGAGGAACTTGGCGGCGTGCGCGGCGTTACTCACTATATGCAACGGCTTGCGGTACAAGGAAGCCCGGACATTCTGACCGGTATTGGCGGCACCTATGTTAAGGGCGCGACATTTATCGATCCGCCTGCACATCCGTTCACCCGGACTTTCCATGAGCTACAAATTGGCGAGACAGTACACACCGCATCGCGCAAAGTGACAATTGAAGATATCGAACACTTTGCTCATTTTACTGGCGATAATTTTTACGCCCACATGGACGAAGAAGCAGCGGCAGCAAACCCCTTTTTCCCCGGTCGTGTCGCCCACGGCTACTTGCTCTTAAGCTTTGCGGCGGGTCTTTTTGTCGAGCCAAATCCGGGTCCAGTTTTGGCCAATACTGGGTTGAACGATCTAACATTTCAAAAGCCTGTCAGCGCTGACGATGAAGTGCGCGTAAGCTTGACGGTAAAACGCAAAACTAAGCGAACTGACGAGTATGGCGAAGTGCGTTGGCACGTAAATATGTTCAACCAAAATGACGAACAAGTTGCCGAATATGAGCTTTTGACCATGGTGGCGTTTGAGCGTACATAGGGGGCATGAGCCCAACGAACCAACTGATTAAACCGTTGATCGACCATCTGCATTCAGATGGTCGTTTGCGCGTGTGGTCTATGGTGATCACCATTTTTGGCGACGCAATTCAGCCCCGCGGCGGGGTTGTCGCCATGTCGGACCTACACGAAATTCTTGGTGCCCTTGGTGTTGAAAGCGGCGCAGTACGAACGGCAATGTCGCGGCTCGCAAAAGAAGGTTGGGTGACCCGACAAAAACAAGGCCGCAATAGTTTTTACAAACTTTCAGAAGCAGGCCTGAACAGTTTTGTGCCCGCGACGCAAAAGATCTATCGCGCAGAATATGCACCTGAACCGACAACCATTTTGATGGCCGTCGGACCAAATGTTCTCGGCAAAGCGCGTGAGCAGCAAAATGCCCAAATTGTCGCCATGGGCGGCGAACACTTGCGCAATGGTGTAGGGCTTTTTGCAGACCCAACCGACAAGGTACGAGAGCAGATAAAGGCCACTGGATTGATGTCCATTGAAGGCGAAATGTCTACACTGCCAGATTGGGTGATCGACAAACTGGACTTGCAGCCGTTGGCCGAGGCCTATCATGGACTCATTGATCGGTTTACCAGCTTGGCCGTGACCCGTGAACAACTGGACCAATTGACATCACTTGAGGCTTTGTGCGCCCGCATATTGCTTGTTCATGAATGGCGGCGGCTGATTTTGAAGCAGCCTGACTTACCCGCTCGGCTTTTGCCCCAAGACTGGCCGGGCGCTGCCGCCCATAATTTGGTAAGCACGCTTTATCGGCAGTTGTTAGCGCCTTCGGAAAAATGGTGGAGCGCTGTGAGTTCTGACTCAGAGATGGAAACGCTACGGCGAAGGTTTGAAAACAGCAGTCACCCCACCCCAGCCCTCCCCATCTAGGGGAGGGAGCTGACCAGTGCCCGGTTGCAACCCAAAGGTAAAATTCGGCAGTAATGTCTCCCTCCCCTAGATGGGGAGGGATTGAGGGTGGGGTGACCCGGGCTAAACGCTAATCTTCGATGTAAGCAAACACGCCCGTAGAAGTCGTCGCCACTTTTTCGCTGCCCTCAGCATGAATATCAATGCGAGTTGTCGCCAATCTTCTGCCATTCGAGAGCACCGTTACATCATAAATGACGTTGCCCGCCGCCAACGGCCGCATGAAGTTGGTCGACATATCCACCGTCACACAATCGCGAAAACGGCCGTTTAGATAGCTCAATGCCAAAAACGAAACCGTGTCAGACCCCGCCATTAATGCCTGTCCGCTGACCAACCCCCCATTGGGTCCCTTGTGCCGCAAGATTTTTTCTGTTGCTGGCATGGTGAATTGTATCTTTTCATCATCAAGCGTCAGCACCTTAATGCCAAGCTCTTGCACCCATGGCGCGCAGATTTCGCCAATCAATCCCTCAAGTTCAGCTGCATTTAGCCGATTTTTCATCCCATCTCTCCGATATGTTACAAAATTTACTTGATATGTAAATTATTGTCACATATTATTATCAGGAACGGGAGGGGATGCCAATATGTATTCACAAGGACTGATTGGTGCGGATGGAACAACGACGGAAACCGAAGAGTTTCTGGCGGCCTTTCAAGCACGCATTGACCGCGAAGAAAAAATCGAACCAAACGACGCGATGCCTGAAGGTTATCGCAAGACGCTAGTGCGCCAAATCGGTCAGCACGCCCACTCCGAAATTGTGGGCATGTTACCAGAAGGCAACTGGATCACCCGCGCACCATCGCTGCGCCGGAAAGCGGCTTTGCTCGCTAAAGTACAAGATGAAGGTGGGCACGGGCTCTACCTTTACTCGGCAGCAGAAACACTTGGTGTTACGCGCGAGCAGATGACTGAGGAGCTGCATTCGGGCAAAGCGAAATACTCCTCCATTTTCAACTACCCGACCCCCACTTGGGCCGACATGGGCACCATTGGTTGGCTAGTTGATGGCGCTGCGATCATGAACCAAATTCCACTTTGCCGCTGTTCATATGGACCATATGCCCGCGCGATGATCCGCGTGTGCAAAGAGGAAAGTTTCCACCAGCGCCAAGGCTATGAAATCTTGATCACGTTGTGCAACGGCACCGAGGCGCAAAAGGAAATGGCGCAGGACAGCATCAATCGGTGGTGGTGGCCATCCTTGATGATGTTTGGCCCACATGACGCGGAATCAAGCCATTCTGAACAGTCCATGAAATGGAAGATCAAACGTTTTTCCAATGATGAACTGCGCCAGAAATTCATTGATGCCACTATTCCCCAAGCGGAATATTTGGGGCTGACCGTTCCCGACCCGGACCTTAAATGGAACCCGGACAAGAACAATGGCAAGGGCGGATATGACCACGGCAAAATTGATTGGGACGAGTTCTGGCGGACTGTAAAAGGTGGCGGCCAAATGAACCGCGACCGGATTAAAGACCGCAAGAAAGCTTGGGAAGACGGCGCATGGGTGCGCGAAGCCGCACTTGCTCACGCACAAAAGCGAGCCGCACGTCAAACCAAACAAGCCGCTGAATAGCGCTCAAGAAGTAAGGACAGATCATGTCAAACGAAACACCCCTATGGGAAGTATTTATCCGCCCACGCAATGGCTTGTCACATAAGCATTGCGGCTCGCTCCACGCTGCTGACGAAGTTATGGCGCTGAACGCTGCACGAGACACCTACACGCGCCGTGGCGAAGGCCTATCAATTTGGGTCGTGCCTTCAAAGTCAATCTATGCGTCGGACCCTGACCAAGTTGGAGAAAACTTTGAACCGAGCGTTGATAAGGTTTATCGCCACCCAACATTTTATGACATTCCAGACGAAGTGGGGCACATGTAATGTCAGCATTGTTTAATGCTCTTTTGGAACTTGGTGATGACCATTTGATCCTTGGGCACCGGATATCTGAATGGTGCGGACATGCACCCATGCTCGAAGAAGATCTAGCCATGCCAAATATGGCACTTGATCTGATCGGCGCATCGCGCAGCCTTTACACCTATGCAGGTGAGATTGAAGGCAACGGCCGCGACGAAGACCAATTGGCCTATCTTCGCCTTGATCGCGAATACAAAAATTGTCTGCTTGTTGAGCGCCCAAACGAAGATTTCGCGCACACAATGCTACGCCAACTCTATTTCGCTGCGTTCATGGAGCCTTATTGGCAAGCGGCTCTTGCTTCAAAAGACAGAACCGTCCAAGGCATCGCCGGCAAATCCATCAAAGAGATGGCTTATCATATTCGCCATGCTGGCGAGTGGGTCGTCCGGTTGGGTGATGGCACAAAAGAAAGTGCAAACCGAATGAAGGATGCCGTCGATTGGCTTCACCCTTACGTCGACGAATTGTTCGCAATGTCGGAAGATGCGCAAACCTGTGCTGACGAAGGTTTACTGCCGGATCGCGCCGCGCTACGGGACCAATGGGAACAAACCATTTCAAACATTTTCGACCAGGCTTTGCTCGAAATTCCGTCTGTGCAATTCGCCCAAACTGGTGGACGCACTGGACATCATGGCGAAGAATTTGGACATTTGCTTTCTCAATTGCAATATGTCCAACGCACCCACCCTGGCATGGTTTGGTAAGGCGTGAAAAAGCCGCACACAAACGAAGCGACACGTGATCCCCTCGCCCAAAGAGCTTGGGACGCGGCGGCTTTAGTGCCTGATCCGGAAGTGCCGTGCGTCAACGTAGCAGAACTTGGGATTTTGCGTGACGTTAAGATGATCGACGGGCAGGCAGTGGCTTATGTCACACCGACTTATACTGGTTGCCCCGCTGTTCTCGCCATTGAATTGGCGATTGATGTCGCCCTGCGTGAAGCTGGGTTTGATCCAAAAATCGAGCGGGTCATTTCCCCCGCTTGGACAACGGATTGGATCAGCGAAGTAGGTCGCGAAAAGTTACGCGCCTATGGCATTGCACCGCCAGTAAATGGGTCAAATTCAAAACTTGCTCTATTTGGGCAAACCATTGTCGCCTGTCCAAAGTGTGGCAGTTCTGAAACCGAAAAACTATCCGAATTTGGGTCAACAGCCTGCAAAGCGCACTATCGTTGCAAAGACTGTCTTGAACCCTTCGATTATTTCAAATGCATTTGAGGTCCGACCATGGCACCCACTTTTCACACGCTTAAAATTTCAAAGATTGAAGATCTAACATCAGATGCGAAGGCCATTAGTTTTGTGCCTGATGCGCGTCTCAACGGGGCTTATCAGTTTGTGCCCGGTCAGTATTTGACTTTGCGGGCTGACATTGATGGGAAAGACACACGTCGTTCCTATTCAATCTCATCACCAGTCGGCACCAACGAGCTAACCGTTGGCATTCGTCATGTCGATGAAGGCGTGTTCTCATCATTTGCGATGAACGATCTAAGTGTGGGGCAAGACTTACAAGTCATGACGCCAGACGGTCGGTTCACGGCGAACGTAGGCGATGTAAAAGATGCGCTTTTGATTGCTGCGGGTTCAGGCATTACCCCAATGATGTCGATTGCCCAATCATTATTGGAAGGCGATGAGGAAGCAAAAGTCACGCTTGTATATGGCAACCGCGAAACCTCCTCGATCATGTTCCGCGAACAGTTGGAATTCTTGAAAGACCGCTATATGGATCGTTTCACATTGATCCATCTCCTAAGCCGTGAAGATCAAGATGTGCCAATTCTAAACGGACGCATCGACGGCGAAAAAGTCAAATCACTGACGAAGACCGGCGCTATTGATCCCGCATCCAGTGACGGTATCTTTGTTTGTGGCCCAGAAGAAATGATCAACGTCGTTCGCACTACTTGCGAAGAAATGGGCGTTGAGAAATCCAAAATTCATTTCGAACTGTTCACCCCAGCGGATGGGCAGAAACCGCGTAAAGCGCCGACAAAAGAAATGCTGGAAGCCGCAGAACAAGGCGTTTTAGTTGAGATCATTCTTGATGGTACCAAGCGCAGTTTCAAGCTGACCGATGCCAATGAAAGCGTGTTGGAAGCTGCGAACAAGCATGGGTTGGAACTGCCATTTTCGTGCAAGGGCGGCATGTGCTGCACCTGTCGTTGCAAGGTCGCAAAAGGCAGCGCTGAGATGGCGGTGAACTATTCGCTTGAACCGTGGGAAATTGAAGCCGGCTTCACGCTCGCATGTCAGGCTCGACCAACCAGTGACAATCTCACATTGGATTTCGACGAAACATAGAACATTCAAACTGCTTCACCTTGTGAAGCAACCCGTTTTTTGGTAGGTGCTACAAAATGGGAAGCAAAAATTATCTTATTCGCGGTGTGTCATGCACTGGCAAAACAACAGTTCACCATGAATTGGTGCGCCGAGGTTTCCACTCGTTCAATGGGGACAAAGATTTAGCATATCAGGGAGACCCTAAAACGGGCATACCCATGCCAGGCTCTGGCCATGACCATCATATCTGGAGCGTTGAAAAGGTCCGTTCGATCATGGCGGACGATCAACACCGCGCATCATTTTTCTGTGGCGACTGCAGAAATTTTAGCAAATTTATCCAATTTTTCGACAAAGTGTTTGTCCTAAATATCGACAGAGCGACCCTAGACCAACGACTTGCAAAACGTCCAGCTAACGAATGGGGCGGAAAAGAGCATGAGCGCCAACTCATTCGCCGGATTCACGCTGAACAAGAAGATTTTCCCAAGAAATACATTATGATTGACGCGACCGCGTCGCTTACCGATGTCGTCATGTCAATATTGGATGAACGTGATCTAACGTATTCGCGCTAGGCATCGATCAACGTTAAATTCTCAAACAACCCACTCGCCACCCTCAGACTTGACCCGAGGGTGACGAGTTAGTGTGGCGTCTATCCCCTAGACAAGCTCTTTGAGCTTTTTGAAGTAAGCGCCCAAATTAGCTTCTTTCACCACACCATAACCTTTGACCGTCTCAACAAGCCCAGCTCGCTTCATTGCAGCGGCATGGTTTTGTGCGTTGAGGTTTTGCACCAACTCTTCAACAAGCTGGATGTAATCGCCGCGCAATTTGCGTTCATCGCGTCTGTCTTTTGCCCAACCAAAAACATCAAACGCGGTTCCGCGCAATGGTCGCATAGCGTTGAGCATTTTTAATGTTGGCATGGCGACAGCGCCTGGAATGGCAAACTTCTTTGGACGCCCATTTGGCTCTTTGATCCAATTGAGCATTGGCGGTGCCATGTGGAATTTCAACTTACCGCCGCCTTTGAACTTCGTACGCATTTCACTTAAGTGAGCTGTTTCAAGATGCAACCGCGCAACTTCATATTCGTCTTTGTAAGCCATGAGCCGTGCCAACTGATGCGCCACAATTTCACTCAACCCAACCTTGCCAATGCTCGCCTCTGCCACAGAAATCTTCGCGACAATCGACCTATACTGTTCTGCATATTTATCGTCTTGATATTCGGTCAAAAAGGCCGCTCGATCTTGGATCAGCTCATCAAGTGTTTGCTCAAGGTCTGCGTCTTCTTCAACCTGAAATACGTTCGGTTGATCGGCGATAAGACGCCCCAACTCGAAAGCCTGCAAGTTGGCGTCAACAGCTTTACCGTTTAAGACAACGGCCCGACGAATTGCATCGCCATCCAATGGGATACTTCCCTTTTGCCAAGCCATACCGGTCAGCATCATATTGGAAAATACGCTATCCCCAAACAGTTGAACTGAAAGGTTTGTCACATCAAACGAGGTCACAGAATTCGCGCTTGCCTCAAGTTTTTGCAGGCGAATTTCTTCTTGGAAATCAGCAAGTCCACGCAAAACAAAATCAGCCGTTGGCAGAATTTTAGTGTTAGCGATAACGCTCGTTTTGTTCGTGGATAGGCTGGCCATCGGCTCTGCCATATTGGCCACCACCAAATCACATGCGATCAACGCACTTGCGCTTCCTTTATCGATCCGCACCGGGGTTTCTAGCCCCGGTTTTTCCAAAATTTTAAGATGCGAAATGACCGCGCCGCCTTTTTGGGCGAAGCCCATAAAGTCTAACACCGATGCGCCCTTGCCCTGCAAATGCGCGGCCATTGCCAATACGGCACCCACGGTCACCACCCCCGTGCCGCCAATCCCAGTGATCAATATTTCACCAGTCTTTGCGATTTTGGGGTCCGACAATGTTTGCGCTTGGACGAGCAAGTGTTGGCGTTTGGCTTCATCACCAGTTGCTTTTTCCTCGTCGCCCTCAACGGTGACAAAGCTCGGACAAAACCCTTCGACACATGAGAAATCTTTGTTGCAAGACGACTGATCTATCGTTCGCTTCACGCCCCATTTGGTTTTTACTGGGCTGACAGAAATGCAATTTGATTGAACTGAACAATCCCCACACCCTTCGCAAACAGCAGGGTTGATGAAAACGCGTTTCTTGGGGTCTTCAATCAGACCACGTTTACGTTTGCGGCGTTTTTCGGTGGCGCATCCTTGATCAAATATAAGTGCGGTGACGCCTTTTAAGGTTTTCAATTCCTCCTGCACCGCATCAAGGTTTTTACGATGATCAATGCTCATGCCTTCGCCGCGCATCAAATCCCATGCAAAGCGGTCCGGCTTATCGCTGACCAATGCGATGCGTTTTATACCCTCTGCACGCAGTTGTGCGATAAGGCTCTCAACGCTTAACTCCCCGTCCACGTCCTGCCCGCCGGTCATAGCGACAGCATGATTGTAAAGAACTTTGTACGTTACATTTGTGTTGGCGGCGATGGATTGGCGAATGGCCAATAGGCCGGAATGGAAATAAGTACCGTCGCCCAAATTCTGGAAAATGTGCTCGCGGCCCGTATAGGGAGACATGCCAATCCAATTGACGCCCTCACCGCCCATTTGAACGATGCCATTTGTCTCACGCCCCATCCAAGACGCCATGAAATGGCACCCAATGCCGGGTAGTGCCTTGCTGCCTTCTGGCAAGTTTGTGGACCGATTATGCGGACAACCTGAACAGAAATATGGCGTACGCCGTTCAACTTCGAGACCAGCCAGGTTTGGCGCAGGTTGAGGAACAGGAGGTGTCCCCTCAAGGTCCAAAAACTGATGAACCACCTGCGCCAAAATAGAAGGACGCAACTCACCTGCTTCAGGAAGAAGCGGTGTGCCGTCCAATGACTTTTTGCCAATAATTGAGAACCTGTTTTCACTGTTGAAAAATAGCTCTTTAAGTTGCGTTTCAACGACTGCACGCTTCTCTTCAATCACCAGCAGCTTTTCAGCATCTCGTAAGAAAGCTTGATAACCAGTTGGCTCAATCGGCCAAACTAGACCTACTTTATATACGCCAATGCCGGCGCGCTTTGCTGCGGCTTCAGAAAGGCCAAGGTTTTTCAATGTTTGCATCAAATCCGCAAACGCCTTGCCAACGGCAACAATTGCTAGCTTTGGTTTTTTTGCACCAAACGCAACCCTGTCGATTGGGTTCGCGCGGGCAAACGCTTTCACTGCATCAAGTCGCGCCAGCAACTTTTGCTCAAGTACCGGGCCAAAGCTTGTTGCGGGGTCATGGCTTAACTCAAACGGTGGCGTATAGTCGCCTGGCGCGTTGAATTTACGCGGATGCGGCACTTCAATTGCCGCACTAGATTCCAGCACTTCAGATATAGTTTTAATGCCGATCCAAGCGCCAGAAAAGCGCGATGCGGCAAACCCATAAAGCCCAAACGGGATATAGTCCGCAACCCCTGCCGGGTGTAGTACTGGCATCATGAAATGTTCAGCAGCTTGATCTGACTGGTGTGGCATGGAAGATGAAACACATCCGTGGTCATCACCCAAGAATGCAAGCACGCCACCATTTTTTGATGTTCCAAGGGCGTTGCCGTGTTTTAGCGCATCACCAGACCGGTCAACACCTGGCCCTTTTCCATACCAAATGCCAAACACGCCATCAACATTCACTTGTTCGTCGCTCGACACCTCTTGTGTGCCAACCAAGGCCGTGGCCGCTAGGTCTTCGTTGATCGCAGGCTTCACCGTGATGTTTTGCTTATCCAAGGCATCTTTTGCTCTAAACATCGCTTGGTCATATGCGCCAAGCGGGGAGCCGCGATATCCAGAGATAAAGCCCGCGGTGTTTAGCCCTGCAGCTTGATCTGACTTGGCCTGTTCAATGGGAATGCGGACCAGAATGTCAGTACCGGACAGAAAAACGCGCTCTTTGACCAAGCCGTCCGCCAATTCATAATCTGGAAACGCAAAAATGTTGACATCTGCCGGTAACAGGTCCATATCATAACTCCCTCTCTCGGAGGTAGTATCATTCAAATTTCTTGATTAATCCGGTCAAAATTAGTATTATTCTTGGCAATTATTGCATTTTTATTTCATTTACTGGATCAATCATGGCAAATTCATTCGAACTCGACCAAATAGACCGTAAAATCCTTGAATTGCTGCAGTTCAACAGCCGCCTGTCTAACCAAGAAATTGCCAGCCAAGTGGGAAGTTCAGCTTCCTCCGTTTGGCGGCGCATAAATGCACTTGAGGAAGCCGAAATCATCACGGCATACGGGCTTACTGTATCACCCGAGAAATTGGGATATGGCGAGCTGGTTTTGCTTCAGGTTAGTCTTGAGCAACATAACGACGACTATTTGGAAGAGTTCACCCAATTGGTGCGCTCAATCCCCGAAATTTTGGAGTGTTACGCCACAACTGGTGAATATGATTATGTGATGAAAGTGCTGGCGACGGACATGCGGTCTTATCATCGATTTTTGCGCAACAGGCTGATGAGCAAGGCGTTTATCTCAAAGACATTTTCGCAAGTTGTGATGGAAAAAATCAAATTTCAAAAGGTCGTGCCGACCGCGTCGGGCTAATCGTTTGTGCTTTTGGGCGCATCTACAATTGGTGCATTGGCGTCTCGCCATCCCCCAAATCCACCTTCAATATGGGCCACATCGTCAAACCCCATTTGCTTAACCGTTTGGGTTGCCAGCGCTGATCGCCAACCCGCAGCACAAAAGAAAACCAGTTTCTTTGTCGTCGCCAATTCAGCCTTATGATATGGGCTTACTGGGTCAATCCAAAACTCAAGCATCCCCCGAGGCACATGCACTGCGCCCTCAATCTTGCCCTCGCGTTTCAACTCGCGGATGTCACGCAAATCGACAAGCAAGACCTCGTTTTTTTCCAGAGCATGCTGCACGCTCGAAACGGACAAAGTTTCAATCTGCGCCATTGCTTCTTGCACAAGTTGCTTGGCGGATTTCATTTCAGTCTCCTGCTAGACAGCTAAAACATCTGCCCATTCTTTGTGGCGTTTAAACTGCACCACCACATAGGGGCAAACAGGCTTAATCTTACGGCCATTTTTGCGCGCAAACTCCACTCCAGCGACCACCAACTTAGCGGCAATGCCTCGCCCTTCAAAAGGTTTTGGCACCCCCGTATGATCCACAACCATCACATCACCCAACCGGACAAACGTCATTTCCGCTTCATAGCCATCACCTAAATCAGCAAAAAACCTGCCATTTTGGTCGTTCTCTTCAAACTGAATGTTCAATTCAGGCGTCATATCTGATCCTTTGAAAGCAACTTGATGGCCAATTTCATCACGGGATTATGGGAACGGACAAGTTCAATGTGGCCCAATTCGTCTTTGGGCACAAACCTGAGCGCCAAAGATTCCTCGCTCAATATCAGTTCATGCATTTTGTCCACGCGTGCTTTAAAAACAGACATATGCGTTTGCACGACATTGCCATCATCATAAGCGCCAATGCTGCCCGGATCATCAAACAGGGCTACAAACTCGAGTTCTAGTCCAGCGACACCAGTTTCTTCTTCTAGTTCACGAGCTGCACAATCAATTGGTGCTTCTCCTTGATCCGCCTTACCGCCCGGAAATCCCCATTGACCATTATCGCTGCGTTGTTCCATCAAAACACTGTCGCCATTGAACACCAGCACAACGGAACCTTGAGCCAAAGGCTGGTTGATCAGTGGCGCGTCTTCCAGCCGGTCAAAAAACTCAGCCACTTTGAACGTCCCTAAAACTCAATTCCAACTTGCGCTTTAACACCTGAGCGGAACGGATGTTTAATCTGCGTCATGTCAGTTACAAGATCCGCAAAATCAATCAATTCATCTTTGGCATTTCGGCCCGTAATAATAACGTGCTTCATTTCTGGCTTTTGCGCCAGTACTTCAAGGATTTCTTCGACGGGCAGATAGTCATAGCGCAGCACAATATTCAGCTCATCGCATAAAACCATGTCGTGCTTATCGTCTAAAATGAATTCTTTGGCCTGCTCCCAAGCAGCGCGCGCCGCATCGATATCGCGCTGCCGGTCTTGGGTTTCCCAAGTAAACCCTTCGCCCATTGTGGCGAGCGACACTTGGTCAGGAAATTTATCCAACACGTTGCGTTCGCCCGTACCCCATTTGCCTTTGACGAATTGTACAACGGCGACTTTCATGTCGTTGCCAAGGGCGCGAAACACCATGCCGAAGGCGGCGGTTGATTTGCCTTTTCCCTTGCCGGTATGAACAATCGTTAGGCCTTTTTCGATGGTCTTGGTGGCAATAATTTTATCGCGTGCCACCTTCTTCTTTTTCATTTTGTCAGCGTGACGTGCGTTGAGTTCTTCTTCACTCATATTGTCTGTAATCTTGCTCATAGCTGATCGTCACTCCTATCTGAAAAGGGAAAGGTTGCATCTAAAAAGGCATAAGTTGAATTGCGTTTTGGCGTCCAGAACCCACGTTCCATCGCCTCCCTGAATTTGGCAATAAGCTCATCATAGCCAAATTTATTGTTTTGTTGAATAAAGGTGCGCACATCATCATCGGCGACGAACGCGTCAAACGCGATATCGAAATGATGTGACTTCACCGCGCCGGTGGTTGCGGCGAAGGCAAACATATAGTCGGTTGTCGCGATGATCTCGAATGCGCCCTTATAGCCATGGCGCATGACGCCAGCAATCCACTTGGGATTGACCACACGCGACCGCATCACTTTGGCTATTTCTTCGTCCAGCGTTTTGGTAACTGGCCGTTCTGGTCGTGAATGGTCATTGTGATAATTGACGGGTTGTTGGCCAGACAAAGATGTCGCCGTTGCGGTTAGACCACCTTCAAACTGATAATAGTCGTCGCTGTCCAACAGGTCATGTTCGCGGTTGTCCTGATTGTGTACAATCGCATCAACCGATTTCAACCGCGAGATCAGTTGTGCGCGCGCTTTGGTGCCATTGGCTTTGCTGCCATAAGCATATTGCCCCCAATTTAGGAACGCGGTGGCGATATCGTCAATGTCCTGCCAGTTTCCGCTATCCATGATGCCCTGCAGTCCCGCGCCATACGCACCCGGTTTTGACCCAAAGATACGATAGCCAGCCTGCATGGCGGCTTCGTCCTGTGTCGTACCATTATCCATCAACGCGAGCGCGTCTGTGCGCATCCGTTCCGCAATCGGGTTTTCACTTGATGGTTCATCTAGCGACCCAATGGCGCGAATGGCTTTATCAAACAGTTCGATTTGGGCGGGAAACGCATCACGGAAAAACCCGGATATGCGTAGCGTTACGTCAACGCGTGGCCGGCCCAGTTTGGCCAATGGGATAATCTCATAGCCAGACACCCGGTGAGACCCAATATCCCATTTTGGCTTCACTCCGATCAAAGCCATTGCTTGGGCGATATCATCACCGCCGGTGCGCATGTTGGACGTGCCCCAAACCGACAAAGCAATTGCGGAGAGATAAGTGCCGTGATCTTGAAAGTGTCGCGTGATGAGATTTTCAGCAGACTTTTTACCCAACTCCCATGCGGTCGGGGTCGGCACAGCGCGGTTATCGACGGAGTAAAAATTGCGCCCCGTGGGCAACACATCCAAACGGCCCCGCGTCGGTGCGCCGGATGATCCTGGTTCGACGAATTTCCCGTCCAAACCTTTGAGCAAGTTTGCCCGTTCGAGTGCGCCTGATTGATCCAGCTTTGGGGCGATGGAACTGGTGATTTCCGTTAGAACCGCCTTTGTTGAAACCCAACTTGTATCTAGCTCAACCTCGCCATCAACTAACTTCACCGCTAGCAGTTCAAGCCGCTCGATTGTATGCCCAACATGTCGCCAAGTGTCGGTTGACAGTGCAACCAATACTTCAGGTTGTGGGCCATCCCAATTTTCGCCCATGGGGGCAGACAAGGGGTCAAACCCTAATGCCAGATCGTCAGCCAAAGCGCGAATAAGTGATTTATCTTCTGCCCGATCTTCGCCGCGCGGCACACGAGCAAGGGCAACCGACAGGTCCGTTTTAAGGCTGCCGATTGGGGCTTGGCCAAATATATGCAGACCGTCGCGAATTTGAGCCTCTTTGAGTTCGCACAAAAACGTGTCGATGGTGGTTAGCGCGTCATCTTCGGGCTGGTTTTCTAACCCCATATCTTTATCAAGCCCAGTGTCTTTGCAAAGGTCGAGTATCCGGGTTTTGAGGTCTTTCAACCGACGTTGATCCAGACCTGATGCGTTATAATATTCGTCAGCAAGTGCTTCCAGATCCTTGAGCGGCCCATATGTTTCGGCCCGGGTAAGCGGCGGGGTTAGGTGATCGATGATCACCGCGCCGGTGCGCCGTTTGGCTTGTGTTCCCTCGCCCGGATCATTGACGATAAAGGGATAAAAGTGCGGTAGGTTGCCCCACAGCATTTGCGGATAGCAATTTTGGCTAAGCGCGTTGGCTTTGCCCGGCAGCCATTCCAAATTCCCGTGCTTGCCATTGTGGATAATCGCTTGCGCGCCAAACTGATGGCGCAACCACAAATAGGCCGCGAGATAGGCGTGCGGTGGCACTAAATCTGGATCGTGATAGCTGGCTTCAGCATCAAGATGATAGCCGCGAGCTGGTTGCAACATCACCACAGCATTGCCGAAATTCAAAACGGGCAGATGAAAATTCCCATCCCGCACGAATGGATCGGCGTTAGGTTCGCCCCAACGTTTGGTGACGTCAGTTTGCACAACTATCGGCAGGGTTGAAAACAGTGCCTGATATTCCGCAAGTGACATTTGCGCAGGACTGGTTCCACGGGTCGGATGCGCATTGGTCGGCCCAGTTTGCAGCTGTTCGACCAGCGCGTTGCCATTTTCCGGCAGCGTTTTCAGCCCATAGCCAGCGCCTTGCATATAGCGCAATATCTGCACGGTGGATTGCGGCGCATCATAGCCCACGCCGTTGGCAATTCGACCATCACGGATTGGATAGTTCGCCAAGATAATTCCGACCTTGCGATCTGAAACATCAGTTTGCCGAAGCGTTACCCAGTTCGCTGCGAATTGGGCGGCGTCCTTGACCCCATCCATATGGGGTTGGTTCGCGGACAGTGGGCACTGGGTGCGTTCATGCCAAATGTCTTGTTCTTTATGGGCGATTAGAATATCGCCAATGCGGCCATCAAGTTCGGGCAACACCACTTGCATGGCCAAGTCTTTGGCGCTTAATCCCTGAACGTCCTTTTCCCAAACCTCAGACGGACGACCGGCCTGTACAAGTTGAATGATCGGCGCATCGCTATTCACAAACGGGTTTTTCGCGTCCTCAAGATCAGTCAACCCGAGCGCAAAACCGGTAGCGTTTAAGATCACTGCGGGTGGATGTTTTCTGAATGTGCTTTGCACGAACTCAACGCAAGATTGTTCTTTAAGCGACGCTGCGACGATCGACAGTGCTTGAATGCCCCGCGCCTCCAGCGCATCCATAAGGCAGTGGATTGGTGCCATGTTGCCACCGTCCAGCAGCGCCCGGTAAAAGATAATCGGCGCAATTGGCACATCAGCCTTTAACTTAACCTGATCAAGAGGCAACACGCCCTTGGCGCGGTCATAGACACCAGCACGCGCAGTTTGTTTTGGCGCAGGAAGTTCCCCTTTCCTTGCAACCACATTGCGCATCGCTGTCAGTACGCCAGCCATATTGTCAGCACCACCAGCGACAAACAGCGCATGCAATGCATCATATGCACCCGCGTCCAAAGTGGAGCGTGCTTGCAAGTCAGGGTCTGGATTGGCATCACCGGGCAGAAACGCGAGCTTTATGTCATTGTCTGCGCAAAGTGCCGTGAGCTGGTCGACGCCATAGGTCCAATAGGCACGTCCGCCCAAAAGGCGCACGACGATCAGCTTGGCGTGAATGGCTGTTTGCTCCAACCACAGGTCCACCGAAAAATTGTGGCCGATGCGCATGGTGTTGGCCAAACGCAACTGATCGAACTCTTGGGCGTCGGCGGCATTGGCTAAAGCTGCCAATTCCGTATCGGCGGCGGACAAAAACAGGATATCGGCAGGCGACTGACCAAGGTCAATCGCTTCGCCTTCTTGCTGTATCTCGCCGGCTTGTGCGGTGAGAAGGTGCATTATCCCAGCGCCGCTTGCAATTCAGCTGTAATTTGATCGCGATTTAGCGGTGCTTGACCAATAACCACTAAAGATGTGCCGCGCTTGTCTGCTTCATTCCAAGGCCGATCAAAATAGGTATCAATACGCGGACCAACGGCTTGAAGCGACAATCGTGCTGGCGCATCTTTGATGGCTGCAAAGCCCTTAAGGCGCAAGATATCATGTTTGCGGATAACGCTTTCAACTGCATCATTGAGATGTTTTTTGCTCGCCACTTCCGGCAGAAAAATCGAGAAGCTATCAAAATCATCGTGTTCATGGTTGTGGTGATGGTGACCATCGCCCTCAGCCGCATGGTGGCGTTCATGGTGGGACATGCGCCCTTCCATATCCAATTCAGATTCACTCTCAATACCCAAGAGCGCGGCCATGTTGATTTCACCCTTTTGGGTGCGCACCAATTTAACGCCATCGCGAAGGTGTTTGCGTAATTCCGCTTCGACTTCATTGAGTTTATCTTCCTCAACCAAATCAGATTTGTTGAGCAAGATCAGATCAGCGCAGACCAATTGATCTTCAAACAATTCACCCATTGGGGTGTCGTGGTCGAGCATCTCATCGGACTGGCGTTGAGCATCAACGGCTTTTTCGTCGGATGCAAAGCGACCCTCAGCTAATGCAGAAGCATCCGCCACTGTCACCACGCCATCGACCGTTACGTCGGCTTTGATTTCAGGCCAGTTGAACGCGCGCACCAATGGTTGGGGCAGTGCCAATCCAGATGTTTCAATGACAATGTGATCAGGCCGGGGGTCACGCGCTAAAAGCTGCGTGATGGTTGGGATAAAATCTTCAGCCACGGTGCAACAGATACAGCCATTGGCCAGTTCCACCATATCTGTTTCGTCGCATGCTTCGTCGCCGCAACCTTTTAGGACGTCGCGATCAACGCCAACATCGCCAAATTCATTGATGATCAGCGCAATGCGCTTGCCCTTGGCATTATTCAGAACGTGCCGCACGAGTGTGGTTTTGCCTGCGCCCAAAAAGCCAGTAATAACCGTTGCCGGAATTTTCGAATTCATTTTGTTCCTTCTCCGTCCGCCCGACGGGTTTCATAGGTATGTGTGTGCGCAAAATGCGCATTCGTCATGTGGCAGGTCTCCTGGCTCGCGATTCGAACAATGCTTTTCCGCCTTCCCGACTTTTCAGCCAGTGGCAATTGGCATAAGCATCTCATCGCTTACAGTTGCGGGGGCAGCCATGGTTTTGGTCCCTTTTGGGTACGCCGCACCATGTTCCCTTTTCATCCCATCAGCGCACTACGCTGGCGAGAACCACGTGGGTGATGTGACATTAAAGAGCGAGCGGCGTCAATCGCCAGATTGTAGCCGACCACGTATCATTTGATTTTTACCTGCATGGCCGGGGGATTTTTCGACCTCAAATCCAGCGGCTTTCAGATTGCGGCGCACCCAAACCGCAACAGTGTAAGTCGCCAAGGTGCCATTGATGTTGGTTTTTTTGGCAAGGGCGTTCATCAAACCCTCTTCCCACATTTCAGGGTTTTTTGATGGGGAAAATCCATCCAAAAACCATGCGTCTGCTTTATGTTGCCAAGAGGGAAGTTGTTCACGCGCATCGCCCACCGACAATTGAAAACTTGTCTGGTCATCTAGTTTGATCAATTCGCCTTTCAATGCATTTGGCCAGTGCTTAACTAGAATTTTGCAATACTCTTCCAACATGGGCCAAGGACCGATGGCGCGTTGGATTTGGTCGGCGCTCATTGGATAAAGCTCAAAGGACGTGAAATGCAATTGCTGGCCGGGTTGGCGCAATTCACACCATTGTCGCCACGTTTCAAGTAAGTTTAACCCAGTTCCAAATCCCAATTCGCCGATGGAAAATCGGGTCGCTTCCAGCCAACGCTTTTGAACGTTATTACCTTTCAAAAATACGTGGTCACACTCTAGGCGACCATCATTGTGGGAAAAGAAATGATCGTTAAACTGGGGCGAAAATGGCCGGTCATTTTCATGCCATTCAAGATTGTTTTCTTTGGTCATATGTTACCAGCTGTCACAAAAAAGGGGCGGCACCAATTTGGCGCGCGCCCCCAAAACTTTGAATTTATCAATCTTTACGCAGATGCATAAAGGCGTTTTTCAAACAGGCCGTTATCTTTCAAACCGCTCAGTGTTTTCACACCTGCCAGAACGGCGAGGTCCACAAGTGGCTCAATGATGATGACGCTCATATATGCTGCGCCAAACGTCAGTGTGTTCGCCATGTTCGCTGCGCCAAAACCTTGGCCGTAAAATGCCCAGAACATAACCCAAGCCACAATACCGCCCTGATATAGCGTTGAAAGCTGCAACGCCTGGCCGTAACCAATGTCTTTATAAGCTGTTTTTGCTGGAATGATTTTTTGCGCGATTGCCGCCATGGCGAACAATGGCACAAGCAACGTTGTTACGTTCATGCCGAACTGAGGTAGATCAATCGGCGCAAACAGCATGCCTTGCAACAGAAGACCAGCCATCAGGCCAATCGCCGCTGGAGCAGCACCAAAAAGCAAAAACAGGGTTGAGCCCATAATCAAGTGAACTTCAGAAACGCCAACCGGGTGATGTGGCAGCACTTGGAAATAGAAGAAGACCATCGCCGTTGTCAGCACGGAGCGAACGGCGAGCGACATTGCACCATCTGTTTTCACCATGTCCCAGGCCAATTTAGCTGAATAGCCCAAAGCGCCAGTGGCGGTTGCGTAGCTTAAAGTGATTTTAGCACCATCAACGATGCTTGGTTCGATATGCATAATCGAGTTGTTCCTAAAACGTCGTCGCACATTCCCCGTGCGTACGAGTTAATTATCGAGCGACCAAAACAGGTCACCGGTTTATCACTTAAGGCCGGTCTCCGGACTTATGAGTGGAGCGCTTGTCTCCGGACCGATCGCCTTCCCACGAAAACGCAGTGGCTTTTTGATCGGCTTTTCTCATCTACCGTTGCGGGGGCAGTGTTGGACTTGTTCCCCTATTTGGGTCGAGCGCACCAACTTCCCGTTTCATCCATTGGCATTAGCTTGTAACGCCAAATGGACACCTGAAGTAAACCGAACCTAAAAACTGCACCAACGCTTGTCAATGAAGATTGGATGTGATCAACCCAAAACAATGAGTAATTCAGACACCAAAAATTATGATTTGGCGATTATCGGCGGCGGTGTTGTCGGGCTTTGGTGTGCCTACCTCGCCAAACAAGCTGGATTGCGCACCGTTTTGTTTGAAGCCAACAAAATTGCGTCCGGTGCCAGCGGGGGATTGTTGGGCGCTTTGATGCCGCATATGCCGACCCAATGGTATGAGAAAAAGCAATTCCAGTTCGAAGCGCTGATTGACCTTGAAACGATGGTGGCGGCGCTAGAAGCAGAAACGCAAATTGATTGCGGATATGCCCGCGTAGGTCGGATTTTGCCCATGAGCCGTCCTGAACATGAGATTGAGGCCAAGCAGAAATGTGATGCTGCCGCCATTCAATGGGCAAGTGCGCCGAAACATTACGAGATGAGCGTTATTTCGCATCCAACGCACGAAAATTGGCCCCATGCCGACATGATGCCCAATGGCGCAACGATTGATGATTTCTCAGCCCGCATCAATCCACGTGGGGTGACGGATGCTTTACACAAATCCATTGCTGGTTTTGTCGACATTTTTGAACACACATCCGTTGAACTGTCCAAAGACAAAAAACTGATCTTGCCTGACGGCAGTGCCGTTGCGGCAAATGACATTATTGTCACCGCTGGCATCAACTCATTCGAATTGCTCGAACCATTTGTTCCCTCCCTTTCGGGCCGCCCGATAAAAGGGCAAGCCGCGATGCTAGACACCAAACTTGATCCAAACCTGCCGGTGGTGCATCAAAATGGGGTCTATCTCATCGTGCATAATGACGGGCGAACAGCCGTGGGCAGTACGTCAGAGCGCGAGTTTGAAGATGGGTTTACCACCGATCATTTGCTTGAAAATGTCATCGAGCAGGCGCGGCAGATTTGCCCACTGGTTGGCGACGCGCCGGTGGTCGAAAGATGGGCAAGCTTGCGCATGCAGCCCTATGGGCGCGATCCATTGGTTGGGCCTGTGCCCGATCACGATGGCATACACATTTGCACTGGCGGGTTCAAAATCACCTTTGGGATTGCCCATCGGATGGCACAGGCTGTGTTGGCCCCAATTGCAGGAAACACTCCAATTGACCTGCCGCCTAGTTTTCAAGTCGCAAATAGAGTTAATCATATATTTACACCGACTTAGATAACGCTGCGGCGTAAAATTCTACTCGCTTTATTAACCCTTTTGGCAGCAAGAGCGCCGATTTGGCCTCTCCTCAGCCGCACTTTAACCGCTCATTTACAGCTTACGCGCCTTTATCGTTCTGGAAAGATATAGGTGGGTCAAACCCATCCTTTACAAAGTTTTCTGGGTAATGCCGGACTTAAAGGAGAAAATTATGGGACGCTGGACACAAGTTGATAAAGGCGGCGCTGACAATTTTGGCAAGGGCCAAGTCAGCATTCAACATAAGCTAAATGATAGTGGGTTTTTCACCGATGAAGCATTGGCTGAATTGATCGAAAAATATCCGCGCGAATATTACATGCTCAACACCATGACGAAAGTTGGTGAAGAGAAAGTTTGGCGCAGTGGCGACAAGGGCGACCTAACGGGCGCTGAAATTGTTAAAGCCATTCACGATGGTCAAGTTTGGATGTGCCTACGTCGCTTTGACGTTGTAGCCCCAGAATATCATCAATTGATCGACGATTCATTTGAAGAGCTTGAAGAAGGCAACCCGAAGCTTAAAACTTTTAAGCGTGAATCGAGCCTTTTGATCTCATCACCTAATGCACGGGTGTTCTATCACACAGACATTCCGTTTATCTGCCTATGGCATTTGCGCGGCAAAAAGCGCGTTTGGCTTTATGATGCGGATAACAAAGCGCATTTGCCTGACGAAACGCTTGAGGGCGTAATCTTACGGGAAACCGAAGAAGAAGTGGCGTATGACGCTGAATGGGATAAAGAAGCCCAAAGCGTTTTGTTGGAACCGGGTCAGGCCCTTTCTTGGGAACTGAACGCACCACACCGTGTGGACAATGTTGAAGGTCTCAACGTTTCGATCACGACCGAGTTTTTCACCCCAGAAGCCCAGCGCAAATATGGTGTTTATTACACCAACGGGTACATGCGCCGCTATATGGGCATGGAGCCAAAATCAACTGAAACAGATGGTTTGGGCGCTTACGCAAAATGCGCTGCCGCATTGGGCATCAAGAAATTGGGCCTTCTAAAAGGCAAAGAACGCAAGATGATGTGTTCCTTCACAATGGACAAAAATGATCTAACAAAGATCATTGATATCCCTGCCAACGAGCAGTGGGAAATCAAACAAGCCTAATGTTTGAATTGATACAGTTTTTGAAGGCTGGCCATCGTGCCAGCCTTTTTTATTGCCGTTAGGAACATTTTCCGCCAAACTTAGAACCATTCTAAGCTATTGAATATTATGTTGATTTTATATCTGGATTATGCAACTCCACTTAAATTGCTGCTGAAACACTGATTTCAACAGTGTAAAAAATTTAACAGAGTAAATTGGAGCATTGGCAGTTTGGCGCCGATGAGATCAGATGAAAAAAAATCATATTCTAACCACAGCAGGTGCCTTGGCTTGCCTTTTGACATCGAGCGCGTTTGCCGACGGTCACCACGATGTTAAAGGCGTGCTTTCCAACTACGCGAACATCGCCCACGCAGGTTATGAAGACAGCTTGATCACCGCGAGATCACTTGATGCAGCGATTGACAAATTGCTGGCTGAACCAACTTCAGCCAACCTCAACGCGGCACGCGCCGCATGGTTGGCCGCTCGGGTGCCATACCAACAAACTGAAGCCTACCGCTTCGGCAATCCAATTGTTGACGCGTGGGAAGGCAAAGTAAACGCGTGGCCACTTGATGAAGGTCTGATCGATTATGTTGACCTTGGCTATTATGGCGCAGAAAGCGACGAAAACGCATTGTTCACCGCAAACGTGATTGCCAATAGTGAAGTCATGATCAATGGCGAAAAAGTCACCATTGAAAAAATCACCGCTGACGTTATCGCAAACGAGCTGCACGAAGCAGGCGAAGTTGAATCTAACGTCGCCTCTGGCTATCACGCCATCGAGTTTTTGCTTTGGGGCCAAGATTTAAACGGCACTGGACCTGGCGCAGTCAATCGCCCAGCAACTGACTTTGATGTTGCAAATTGCACTGGCGGCAATTGTGATCGCCGTCGCGATTACCTTAAGGCCGCATCAGAACTCACCATTGCAGACTTGGAAGAAATGGTTGCGAACTGGGCCGATAATGGCGCGGCACGCGAAACCGTTCTTGCAGCACAGGATAATTCTGGCCTTTCCACAATTCTAACAGGAATGGGTTCGCTTTCTTACGGTGAACTCGCTGGCGAGCGCATGAAACTTGGCCTATTGGTGCATGATCCAGAAGAAGAGCATGACTGCTTTTCTGACAACACCCACAACTCCCATTTCTACGACGCCAAAGGCATCCAAAATGTCTATTTGGGCAGCTACACAAGGGTAGATGGTTCTGTGGTTTCCGGCCCATCATTGGCTGATTTCGTCGCGCATATTGATGCGGACCTAGACGCAGAACTTCGCGGCAAATTGGATGCCACCATGGGTTCAATGCAAGTGATGGTTGATCGCGCAGCAACCGAAAGCTACGACCAGATGATCGGCGAAGGCAACGAAGGCGGCAACGCCGTTGTGCAAGCGGCCATCAACGCTTTGGTTGACCAAACACGATCTATAGAGCGTGTCGTGGCCAAACTAGAACTAGGCGAAGTCGCTATTGAAGGTTCAGACAGCTTGGACAATCCAAACGCTGTTTTTGAATAAGCGAAACGGGGCTGCTGCAAAGCGGCCCCTATCCTATTGGAGTTAAAATGAACCGCAGCATTTTGGCATGGGTCGCAACGTTTCCATTATTGCTTGGGCTTGCGGTCGCACAAGAGAACAACTTTGCTCGAGACGATCTTTCACCCAAAGATCGCAGCCGAGTTGAACAAGTCACCGCGCCAACTGATGACTTTTCTAAAGCTGAGCGCTTTGAAAACATGCAGGGCGGGAATGCGACTTCGCGCAAGCTGGTTTCCAAAGATTCATTTTCTCAATTTTCTGCAAACCTCACGTTTGAAGAAGAAGAGCAGTTCAAACTGGGCAATGCTTTTTTCGATAAATTGTGGGTCTCCTCACCCGCTTCCACTTTTGCCTCGGACGGGTTGGGGCCGTTGTTTAATGCAAGAGCGTGTCAGTCATGCCATCTCAAAGACGGGCGCGGCCATCCGCCGGCCAACGTACAAGACAGCCGAATATCGATGTTCCTGCGCCTCTCAGTTCCACCAAGGACTGAAGAAGAAAAAGCAAAAATTTCTTCCGGCGAAGTGCAAGTTATTGAAGAGCCAACTTATGGCCGTCAGCTGCAAGATTTGGCGGTTCCTGGCTTGCCTGCTGAAGGCAAAATGCAAATTGCCTATGAAGAAGTTCCCGTTACGCTGGGCGATGGTACAATCATCAATTTGCGCAAACCAACTTATTCGATCACTGACCTACAATATGGCGCTATGGACCCTAAGGTGATGATGTCGCCGCGCGTCGCACCGCAAATGATCGGGCTCGGTTTGCTCGAACAAATTCACCCTAGTGACTTGCTAGCCAACACGGACCCAAACGACACGAATAGTGATGGCATTTCGGGCAAAGTGAGTTGGGTTTATTATCCGGGTCAAGACAAACAAATCGGACGGTTCGGCCACAAGGCTTCCCACGCCACAGTACGTGCCCAGAGCGCTGGCGCATTTGCTGGCGACCTTGGATTATCAACGCCTGATGTGCCTAAACATTGGGGCGAATGCACGAGCAATCAAGCCGCTTGCCTTGCAGCACCAAACGGCGTGCAAACATCACAAGGCGATACTGAAGTGCCAGATCCGATATTGGCATTGGTTAGTTTTTATTCGGAAAACTTAGCCGTGCCCTTGCGACGCGACGTCAATGATCCAGATGTATTGCACGGCAAAGAACTATTTTATCAAACTGGCTGTTCAAGTTGCCATACGCCCAAATATGTCACCCGACGAGATGCCCCAAATAAAGCCCAACAGTTCCAGTTGATTTGGCCCTACTCTGATTTACTGCTGCATGATATGGGCGAAGGCCTTGCCGATAATCGACCAGTAGGCGACGCAAATGGGCGCGAATGGAAAACGCCGCCCTTGTGGGGGATTGGCCTCACCAAAATTGTTTCCGGCCACACGCAATTCTTGCATGACGGCCGAGCGCGCAATCTGTTGGAAGCCATATTATGGCATGGTAGTGAAGCACAAACCGCACGTGACAAAGTTGCTGATATGAATAGAATTGACCGGACCTCGCTTATCCGCTTTTTGGACTCCCTATGATGAAAATTTCAACTCTAATCGCCGCTTCTTTCCTGTTGAGCAGCCCGGCCTTTGCGGACAGTATTGAGGAGCGCGCAGTTCATGATTTTATTGTTCCTGGCTATCAAGCCTTTCAGCAAAGTGCAGCCGACCAAAGCTTGGCCATGGGCACACTTTGCACCAACAATGATCAGCGTAGTTTGGACGCGGCCCGCGCGTCGTTCGCAGATCTCGCCGATCGCTGGAGCCATGTCGAAATCATCCGGTTTGGCCCCGTGCTTGACCAGAACCGTCTTGAACGAATTTTGTTTTGGCCGGACCGTAAATCGATCGGCCTGAAACAAGTTCAGCGCGTCATCGCGCAAAAAGACGACACCGCGATTAGCATTGCAACGTTGCAGAAGAAAAGCGTCGCGTTGCAAGGATTGGCCGCGCTTGAATTTGTGTTGCATGGCAACGGTTCTGAAATTGAACTTTTGGAACAGGCAAATTTTCGTTGTCACTTTGGATTGACTATTGCCTCCTCAATCCACGAAGTCGCCGCAGAAATTGTCGACGAATGGCAAGGCGTGGACGGTTTTGGAACTTTGCTGATTAGTCCGGAAAATGTTGCGGAACTGTATCGGGACAAAAGCGAAACTATGCGGGACATTCTGGGCGTAGTTGCCCATGGTCCCGGCATCTTTTTTGATACACGTTTGAAGAATTATTTGGGTGATGCGGCAAAATCAGCGAAACCAAAATCCGCTCTATTTTGGCGCAGCGGGTTGACCTTTAAAAGTCTATCTTCAAATATTTCAGCATTGGGTGAATTTGCCCAAACCGTCGATTTTAATCGCGCATTGCAAGATCAAAAACACTGGGTTGCTAACAGCTATATTTTTGAAGCCCAGAACGCGTTGCGTGCGCTTGAGATCAAACACGAAGTTCTAAAAGCTGCGCAGTCTGATGAGCGTAGCAAGCTGGAATATCTAAAAGTGGTCCTCCACTCGATGGAGGAAATCGCGGCACAAGATCTAGCGCAAGCCCTTGGCCAGTCTACCGGTTTTTCGTCGCTGGACGGGGACTAACATGTGGTCCCGCCGCGACTTTATCCGCATCGCTGGTGGTGCCTACATCGCTTCGCTGGCGCAACCAGTGCAGGCCGCCCTGTCGCACTCTGATCAGCTATTCGCCGCGACCTGCAAATTCAACAATGGTGCATTCGGCTTAGCCTTCATCAGCGAGACCGGGGAAATCATTTCCCGCCAAGAACTCCCTGGCCGCGGCCATGATGTTGTGCAATGCCCCAATTCTGGAAATTTACTTGTTTTTGCCCGCCGCCCCGGCCTATTTGCTGCCCTGTTCGATAAGGCAGGCAAACCAATCGGACAAGTTACCGCCCCCGCTGGGCGGCACTTTTATGGGCATGGTATTTTTTCAAAAGACGGGAAAATATTCTACGCGACAGAGAATGATTTTGATGGTGCAAATGGCATTATCGGCATCTACCGTATCAGCACTCAACAGATTGAACGGATTGGCGAATTCGCATCAAACGGGATCGGCCCGCACGATATTCAACTCAGCGCAGACGACCAATTTTTGATCGTTGCAAATGGTGGGATTGAAACCCATCCAGACTTTGCCAGAACCAAGTTGAACCTTACCACCATGCGCCCCAACATTAGCTGGATCAGTGCAAAAGATGGCGCCGTGATGGCAAGTTTTGAAGCCCCCGCCAGTTGGCATAAATTATCGCTTCGACACATGGCCAGCCACGACGGACGCGAGGTTTGGGTTGGCGGTCAACAGCAAGGCAATGTGCTCGTCGATGTGCCCCTGATTGCCCGTGTTTCACTCGATGAGGGACTAAACTTCATTGAGTTACCCCCCTCACATCAACAAAATCTGGCTGGCTATGTCGGCTCAATAAAGCTCAATGCTGATGGCAAACATATTTGTGTGACATCCCCCAAAGGCAAGCGCCTGACCATCTTCGACCGACATGGCAATGTTATTCAGTCCACGCATTATAACGATGTTTGCGCATTGGCACCGAATGGAAAAAACACCTTCCAATTTGGCACGGGGTTTGGTGCATTTGGTGCAACTGAGGGTAAAGTGTTTGAAATTGATAACATCCAATTCGACAATCATATGATTGCTGTCCGCTAGAACTCTCTGCCATGCGCCGCAACTTAATGGCCAGCGATTGGATGCGAGCTGACCCAGAGTTCCGTCGTTTCAGTGTCACTCACAACTGTTGAAAAGTGTTCTTCTGACGTGTCGTGATGAATGGAGTCCCCGGCAACAAGATTGTACACTTTGTCGCCAATGTGATACTCAAGTTCGCCTTCAGCCAAATAGCAAAATACTTCGCCTCTGTGTTTCATTCGTTCAGACACTTGCCCGGGAGGTCGATGGATAATGCATGGATAGAACAGTGCACCTGAAAAACCGGGCCCCAATTTCTCGTACCAACGCCCTGCTTCACCAAGCGAGTAGCTTTCGCGATCTTTAGCTTTGGTATGAATTTCAAATGTTTCCCGGACATTGAGCAATTGCTCCATGCTGGTGTTCAAAGAACTCGCAATTCTCATAAACGAAGAAAACGACGGCGCACAAATACCCCGTTCCACCTGCGAAATAAACCCCACCGTTAATTCCGCCTCACCCGCGACCTGTTCTAGCGTTTTACCAAGCGCTTTGCGCCTACGGCGTATCACACGACCGATTTGATCATTGGTTGGCTCAGTTCTTTTTTCTGTCACTGTTATCCCCGCCAGTCTTATCTGCTGGTTGCCAACCCAACGAGGATTGGCTGCGGCAATGTGCATTGTCGTATTTTGCAAAGCAAGCCCAGATATTTGAGCACAAATTTTGTTCCGCGATGTTTCGTTTAATTTTGCGGCCAATTGGCCGCCCGCTTGTATCCGCGACTTAATTCGTGACAGCTTTCGCACTGTAGCGGTAAAATCTGTATTCAACGTCAAGTCAACGCAACTTTTTATGTGCATTCACAAACCGAAAACCTTGCGTGAAAGAATTTCCATTTGACAATTATCACATGCCATTCTATTAGTTCGTCAACTTACCGAACTAATAGAATGGCGCTATGACTGAAGCAGCGAACAACATACGCAAATTGAACAAATGCAATGTGTTTGAAACGATTGCCCATGAGGGACCGATCTCTCGTGCCGCGATTGCCAAGCGTTTAGGCTTGTCAAAGCAAACGCTGTCGGAAGTTGCTAAGCAGCTCGAAGATGAGGGCTGGGTTCGCCAAGTTGGACTTAACAAAGGATCTGTTGGGCGCGCTGCTATGAACTATGAAGTTGTGCCAGACGCCGCCTATGTCGCCGCTGTGGATTTGGGGGGGACGAATGTTCGGGTGGCCATTGCGGATTTGTCTTGCACAATTTTTGGTGAAGCTTCTGAAAAAACCAACCCAAAGGGCGGGCGCGATGTGGTTGAGCAAGTTGCAACCATCTGCAAATCCGTTATGGAAAAACACAATTTACCAACCTCCAAGTTGCGCTTGGTTGTTGTTGGAGTGCCCGGGGTTCCCGATGCATCAACTGGTGCCGTGCGGATGGCACCCAATATCGCTCACCTAGACAAGATTGACTTTTCTGGTGATTTACGGGCCGAACTGGGCGTTGATGTGATTGTAGAAAATGACGTTAATCTGGCGGTCCTTGGTGAGCATTGGGGCGGCATCGGACACGGATTTGACGACATCGCATATATAGCTGTTGGCACCGGTATCGGCGCGGGCATTATGGTGGGTGGCGAACTTGTTAGAGGGAAAAATGGTTCGGCAGGTGAGCTCGGCTATTTGCCGTTTGGTGCCGATCCATTTGAAGAGGAATCTTTGCGTCAGGGTGCGCTGGAACGTGCAACTGCAACAGATGCTATTCGACTACATTATCATGAATTAACGGGCAAAAAACTTGACGTTCGAGACATTTTTGATCGCCTTGAAACGGATAAAAATGCCCGCATTGTACTAGACCGAGTCGCAAGGGAAATTGCGCGGGCATGTGCAGCCATAATCGCGATTACAGACCCGGAACAAATAATATTCGGCGGCTCAATTGGCCGACGTATCGAATTGTTTGAACGGGTTCAAACCCAACTCGCCTTGCTGACGTCTTCAACGACAGAGCTTGGCATTAGTGGACTGGGTGGTCGTGCTGCATTAATCGGCGCTGCGTCACTTGGCTTGAGCCAAGTGCATGCAACATTGCTCACCGGTGGCATTCCGGGCGCAGAAATAAGCCTGCCGCCAGCAAAATTGTCAAAGTTGGGGGCGTTGGTCGATGGCTAATCTTCAAGAAAACTTGGGCAAACAATTGGATCGCGACAAAGCAATTTCTTTGCTGCGTGGTGCCGTTGCAAAAGAAAGTATCACCGGCAACGAAGCAAATTTTGTATCCTACTTGCAGGTTGAAATGAGTGCGCGGAACCTGGCGCCAACTTTGGAAGAGTTTTTGCCCAACCGTCCGAACATCTTTGGAAAACGGACTGGTGTAGGCGGCGGTCAAAACCTCCTTTTTATCGGCCATACGGATACAGTGCATGTAAATGGCTGGCGCGAAAAATGGGTCGGTGATGAGCGTGAGGACCCGTTTGGCGGCCCTATCATTGATGGCGAAATGTGGGGCCGTGGCACTGGCGATCTAAAGGGTGGGATTTGCACAAGCCTTGCCGCCCTAGATTTAATAGATGCTGCAGGGATTACCTTGAATGGCGACGTTTCTTTTGCCTTTATTGGCGATGAAGAGAGTGGCGAAGAAGGTTCGGGCGTTAGCGCAGGTATCGACCACCTAACGCAATCAAATGCGTTCCTTCACCAGCACAGCCCCAACTTTGCGGTCTATGTTGAACCCACTCAATTGCAAGTCTTTCCGGCTCAGATGGGTTTTTTCATCGCGGACATTGAGATCATTGGAAAGTCGGCCTATTTCGGCGTGCCAGAACAAGGCGTCGATGCCCTTAAAGCCAGCCACAAAGTGCTCGAGCAAATTTGGGCGCTATCTGATAAAATGGCCAATCGCGCGAACCACGACTTGGTTGGTCGCCCGTTCATTCTGGTGACTGAAGTCAAGGGTGGCGGCTATATCGCGGTCCCCGGCGAATGCAAATTGTCTTTGATTTGCAAATTGCTGCCAGGGCAAAGCCTTGATGACGCGGTGGCTGAGCTTGAACAGGCAGTGGAAGCCGGATTGGCGGAAACCGGTTGTTCTTTCACCATAAATTACCCGGCCGGTAGAGACCACAAGTTTGGCGGTTCCCCGACGGATATTTCACCAGAATTGCCAGCGATTACGCAGTTGGCCGAAATCATCACACAACATATGCCCGGACGGGGAAAAATTGACGGCGCACCATATTGGTCCGAAGCACCATTTCTTATTGAGCGCCTTAAATGCCCAACCGTTTACTGCGCGCCTGGGAATATCGCTAATTGTCATACGCTGGAGGAGCGCATTTCAATCGATGAATATTTTGCTGGCATTACAGCTTTTGCAGAATTCATCGTCCGCTTTTGCGGCACAGAAAAGCAATAACAAAGAGGAGAATTTTACATGAACTATTTGTCAAAAACCGCGCTATCGGCGATCGCTGCTCTGGCTCTAACCGGCTCTGCATGGGCGCAAACCGTCGGCCCCAGCGGCGAAGCCGCGACCCCTTCATCTGAAGTAACTGTAGCCGACAGCGACGTCGCCGCGCTTAAGGCTGGCAACTATAAGGCCGCTTTTGTTTGGCACGATCAATCTGATTTTGTTAGTGCTGTATCTTTGGGCGCAACGGACGAGTTTGACCGTTTAGGCATTGAAGTTGTGGCCACAACAAATGCTGGTTTTGATACAGCAAAACAACGCAGCGATATTGAAACGGTGATGGCAAAATCACCCAATATCGTGTTGGCCTTGCCACTTGATCCCGTTGCATCCGCAGCCGCCTTTAAAGAAGCGGCAGAAACTGGCGTGCAGTTGGTGTTTTTGTCCAATGTGCCCTCAGGTTATGTGCATGGTGAGCAATATACATCAATCGTAACCGATGATCTTTTCCAAATGGGCAAGCAAGCCGCAGACGCATTGGCTGCTGATATGGGCGGCAAAGGCACAGTCGGTTGGATTTTCCACGATGCGACATATTATGTGACCAACCAGCGTGACAATGCGTTTAAAACAACCATTGAAAACGATTATCCTGATATGGAAATTGTTGCATCAGCTGGCATTAGTGACCCTGCTCGGGCTGAAGAAATTGCAAACGCAATGTTGCTTCAGCACCCAGATCTTGGTGGTGTTTATGTGACTTGGGCCGGTCCGGCTGAAGGCGTACTGTCTGCCCTTCGCTCGAATGGCAACAAGACCACCAAAATTGTAACACTTGATCTTTCCGAACCAATTGGCTTGGACATGGTGCGTGGCGGAAATGTTAGCGCGATGATTGCTGACGAAGCTTACGAACTTGGCCGCGCCATGGCTGCATCCGCTGCCCGTGGGTTGCTTGGTCAATCAAGCCCTGCATTTGTGGTTGCCCCTGCGGTGACAGTGACAAGTGAAAATGTACAAGAAGGCTGGATGCTCTCGCTACATCGCGATGCGCCTAAAAGCCTAACTCAATAAACTCCCTCTGACCTGTTGGGGGCGGCGATGCTGCCCCCATTTTTGGGGTCTAACACCCAGTTCGCTTGATACAGGATTTTGCTCATGCAAAAGCTAGCCCAACTTTCACAAAAACTAAATTTGACGCAATATGTCGTCTATATTGGTTTTCTCCTGATCTTTTTGTTTTTCGCCATAACCCTTGGTGATGACGGGTTTTTGACCCAACGTAATTTGACCAACATCGCTCTTCAGACTGCGCCGACAACAATTATGGCGATCGGGCTGGTGTTTGTTCTCGCTGCCGGGGAAATTGACCTCTCCTTCGGCTCAATTGTCGCTGTTTCTGCGCTGGCCAGCGCCGTGGTTCTTGGCGAGCAGCCACTGTTTTTCGGCATATTGGCAGGCCTTGGCGTCGGTGTAGCAATCGGCTTTTTTAACGGCGTGTTGGTTGCCTATTTGCGCCTGCCGTCCTTTTTGGTGACGTTAGCAACCATGGGGCTTTTTGCTGGCATCGCACGCTCCATGACCAATTTACGATCTGTGCCCGTTCTCAATTCAACATTTACCGATATCTTTGGTTCGGGCTCTTTGTTTGGGGTGCCATCGCTGGTTTTGTGGACCATTGGCGCGGTTACTTTGGGTCACTTCGTGTTTCGCGAAACAAAATTCGGCGCCCATGTCTTGGCGACAGGCGACAATCCACGCGCCGCACAAGTTTCTGGCATTAAAGTGCCGCGCGTTCGTTTGTTGGTCATGATGGCATGTGGCGCATGTGCTGGTTTAGCCGGGCTGCTTTATGCAGGTCGCCTGCAATCTGCACGCTACACATTGGGTGAAAGCGATCTGATGACCGTCATCGCAGCCGTCATCATAGGTGGCACCGCGTTAAATGGCGGTAAGGGCACCATAATCGGGGCTTTGGTTGGCTCATTGATGATGGGCATGCTCAATAACGGCCTTATTTTGATGGGGCTTTCTGTTTCGGACCAAATGATTGTGCGTGGTCTAATAATTCTAATTGCCGTTGCGATTTCATTGCGCGACGTGAACCGATAGGAGCAGTTATGTTTCTCGATCTCATTCGAAGAAGAAATCCAAAGCTGGTTGAAACAGCAATCGCCTTGCATCAGGCAGGTAAAATTCCAGCCAATGCCTATGTGCTTGATTTGGACGCGGTAGAACATAATGCTGCAATTTTGCGCGCCGAAGGCGACCGTTTGGGCATGAAGGTTTTTGCCATGACCAAACAAGTTGGTCGCAATTCAGCCTTCTGCAAAGCATCCATTCGTGGTGGTGTTGATCGTGCAGTTGCCGTGGACGTGGCCTGTGCCGTTGCTTGTATGCGGGCGGGTCTTCAAGTCGGCCATGTTGGCCACCTTGTTCAAGTGCCGAAGTTCGAGGCTGATCTGGTCGCTGGATATATTAAGCCCGATTACTGGACAGTGTTTAGTATTGAGAAGGCGAAAGAAGCGGCAGTTGCTGCAAAAAGGGCTGGACGTGTTCAAGATCTCCTCGTGCGCATCAAAGCAGATGGTGATACTTTTTATAAGGGCCATGAAGGTGGCGTGAAGGCCGAAAAAATTGTTGAGTTTGCCCGTTTAGTTGACGGTTTGGATGGCGCTAGATTTGCTGGCATTACAACGTTCCCAGCTTTGCTTTTTGATCAAGAAAGCAACGAAGTTTTGCCAACCCATAACTTATCAACGCTGGAAGCCGCAGCGGCTGCGCTGGTTGATGCTGGGTATCACGATATCGAAATCAATGCGCCCGGCACCACATCTTCTGTTGTGCTTGAGGCGCTGGCAAAAGCTGGTGCAACACAGTGCGAGCCTGGCAATGCTTTGCATGGTACCACCCCATTGCATGCGATCAAAGACCTACCGGAATTGCCAGCAGCGGTCTATTTGAGCGAAGTCTCTCATCTGCATGAAGATAAAGCATATTGTTTTGGTGGCGGACTTTATATCGACCCGGTATTTCCAGACTATGATGTTAAAGCCATCGTATCGTCGACGCCAACTGCCGACGCAGCGGCATTGGCAAGTGTTGAAATCCCGCCCACAACGGCCATCGATTATTATGGAATGATTGATACCACGCAAAACGTGACGCCAAAATCTGGCGATAGCGTTGTGTTCGGTTTTCGTGGGCAGGCATTTGTAAAGCGGAGCTATACGGTCGGCGTATCTGGGATTTCCAAAGGCATGCCAAAAGTCGAAACAATTGAAAATATATTTGGCCAGGCAGAAGCTTGGCCCAACTTGAGGTAGTCAAATGAATAATCAATCTGTTGATGCGCCTCAGGATGTGCTGCGGCTACAAAATATCCACAAATCTTTTGGCGGTATTGTCGCGATCGAGGATTTTTCGCTCGACTTGAAAGCGGGCGAAATTGTTGCGCTTGTGGGCGACAATGGCGCGGGTAAATCAACCCTGATTAAAATCATTTCAGGTGTTTATAGCCCAACCTCGGGCGCAATTTCGTTCGATGGCAATGAAGTGAATTTCAAAGATGCAACGCAAGCGCGCGCATCCGGCATCGAAGTTGTCTACCAAGATCTTGCCTTGGCCGATGAACAGGCTGTCTATATGAATATGTTTTTAGGACGAGAGCAAACACGAGGTCCACTAGGCCAACTGGACCGTAAAAAAATGATTGCGGAAACCGAACAACTGGTTGAAGAACTCGATGTCCGCATTCCATCCGCACGCACGACCATTCGCAACTTATCCGGCGGCCAACGCCAAGGCGTAGCAATTGCACGGGCAACCCATTGGGCAAAAAAGCTGGTACTGTTGGACGAGCCAACGGCGGCGTTGGGCGTGGCGGAGACCGCAAAAGTTGAAAAGCTTGTCGCAAGCCTGAAAGAACGAGATCTGGCCGTGCTGATCATCAGTCATAGTTTAGATCAGGTGTTCCGCCTATCGGACCGGATTTGTGTGCTGCGCCGTGGCCAACAAATCGGCATTCGCGAAACTGCAAAAACAGACAAAAACGAAATCGTTTCAATGATCACTGGGGTTTGATGTGCTGAAGTTTTCGGACAACCCGTTTTAAAAGGAAATTCTAGCCAAAAGTGTGAAAGCGCAGCGCCTGTCTTTGTGCCAACTCATATCGACATCTCGTCCAGCAAAACTACAACTAGACCCCTTAGAATGGATTCTGCGCTAACTTGAAAACACACAAACCCAGCTAAAACAGAAAAGCTTATCGGATGGCTTTCACGGCAAGTTCTGCCATTTTCATGATCGCGTCGCGTGAGCTTGCGACGGCGATAAAGCGTGCATTGTGGCAAAATTTGGCGCCTTTAACACCGCTTGCATCTTCAAGCGCCGTATCTGTCAGACCTGCCCACTCGGCAGGTAAATCGGCGCGTTGCTCAAATGTATCACTCGACAATTTGATCCCATTCAGCGTCCAATCTTCTCCACGCGGATACACGACGAAAAGCATGTGATCGGCACCGGCTTTATCAAGGGCGGATCGGTAGGGCATACCCGAAGGCAGCTCGAGGACAGGCGATGAGCCTGCTTTGGTGATAGCGTCCAAAACGATACTCTGCGCGCGGGCTTTGGCAGCAAGGTTGAGGATACTTGCCTCTATAAATCGGCGTGCAATAGGTAATGCGGCAACAAACGCCTCATCATCAGCCGTTGGTGATGGATCGTCAAACACGGGTTTCAAACTACCCAAAAGCGAAGGAAGAGTTAGGTCTGAAAGCGGCCCAGCAACAGAAGGCTCGATCGCGCCGTTATCCAAAAGGTCGATTGGCCGCACAAACTTGTTGTCAAAAGCCAAATGGATGATTTCAATATCATGCGCAGGCACAAAGATCGCCGCCAGATATTCCCGCCCATAATGGGCCCAAATCAAACCGAATGAGCTGAACGGTTGGCCATCTTCACGCAGTGGACTTGGCCGCTGGTGGTGGTCAAAAATCTGGGCTTTGGCATTAAAGTCGCCACCGACGTCATATATGACCTTATCGGCTGCGGGAACAAGCCAATGTGGGTCGCGGCTACGCACCAATGTGGCGTTAGGGAAAAGGCGTGTGAGCACGACGGAGGACATCAACTCATCTGCATGGAAACCGCCAGAATGGGTAACTAGATGTTCGATGGTCATGACAGGCACTCCAAAGGCTAGCACGTCTTAAATCCATCCCGCGCTTCCGCGTGAGGGATAGTTTCAACGTTGGTCTGAATAGCCCCGTGTTTCCTAGACATTCTGCGGGTTCAGTTTTTGCTGCTTTTCAAAGTCTGCGGGTGAGACATCCCATTGTTTGCGTGTTTGCGTTTCGGATTGTAGAACATTTCGATGTAATCGAACACGTCTGACCTTGCTGCATCGCGCGTCTTGTATGTTTTTCTGCGGATACGCTCGCGTTTGAGCAGACTGAAGGAGTTTTCTACAACGGCATTGTCGTGGCAGTTTCCACGACGGCTCATAGAGTGCTCAAGGTTATGTTGTTTGAGAAACGATGCCCAATCCATGCTGGTGAATTGTGAACCTTGATCTGAATGGATCAAGACTTTGTTTACCGGTTTCCTTCGCCAAACAGCCATGAGTAATGCCTGCAAAACAAGATATGTTGTCTGGCGGCTTTGCATTGACCAGCCCACAATATGACGAGAGAAAAGGTCGATGACGACTGCCAGATAAGCAAATCCCTCATAGGTTTTAATATTAGTGACGTCTGTGACCCAAGCCGTGTCTGGCGTAGCCACTTCAAATCGACGATCCAATGTGTTGTCGACAACAATTGATGGACGTCCACCATACTTCCCAGGTCGGCGTTTGTCTTCAACAGCACGCTTGCTGAACGGTCGTTTTAACCACGCGTAGAAGCCGCTGGGATGGACACACAGCAATCGACACATAATACGAACTGTGAATGCTAAGCGATGCTCCTTGATAAAGGCGTACTTCACTTTGCATCTCTGGCGAAGTACACCGTTGCCTTTTTTAGAATGTCGCGCTCCTCGGTGACGCGCGCAAGCTCCTGCTTCAGT